>NZ_JBHSCH010000016.1:0-77098 GCF_042651065.1 Teichococcus aestuarii | reverse complement strand
CCAGCCGCCCAGCGCCTCGCGCGCCACGGGGGCGGGCATGCCGCCCGCCTCCGCCGCCGGCGGCAGGGAGAGGGCGATGGCCGGCAGCGCGGCGGCCAGGGCGGCGAGGCAGGCGCCCACCGGCCCGGCCCGGCCGGAGAGAAGCAGCGCCAGGAGCAGCAGCAGCGGCGCGGATTGCAACAGCAGGAGCATGATGGCCCGCATCCTCCCCGAGCCCAGGCGCTTCCGCCAGGGGGGCATGGGAATGGGCAGGGGCAGGAAAGCCTGGGGGGCTGACGGGCCTTGCGGGCGGGGCTAAGCCATTTCCACCACGCCGGCGCCCGACCGGCGGCCACCGAGCAGGAGGACACATCCATGAGCGTATCCCTCGTCGCCCCCCGCAAGCTGCTGATCGGCGGCGGCGCGCTGGCGGAGCTGCCGGCCCTGCTGCGCGAGTTCGGCCTCTCCCAGCCCCTGGTGGTGACGGACCCGTGGATGGTCTCCTCCGGCATGATCGACCGCGTGCTGGCGCCGCTGGCCGCCGCCGGCATCGCCCCCCGCGTCTTCTCCGACACCGTGGCCGACCCGACCGACACCACCGTGGCCGCGGGCGTCGCCGTGCTGCGCGAGGTGCCGCATGACTGCCTGATCGGCTTCGGCGGCGGCAGCCCGATGGACACGGCCAAGGCCATGGCGATCCTGGCCGCCGCCGCCCCCGGCCAGCACATGCGGGACTTCAAGGTGCCCGCCAGCGCCGACCGCGCGGCGCTGCCGGTGATCTGCGTGCCCACCACCGCCGGCACCGGCAGCGAGGCCACGCGCTTCACCATCGTCACCGACACGGAGCGGGACGAGAAGATGCTGATCGCCGGCCTCGGCGCGCTGCCGCTGGCGGCGGTGGTGGATTACGAGCTGACCTTCAGCGTGCCGCCGCGCATCACGGCGGATACCGGCATCGACAGCCTGACCCACGCGCTGGAGGCCTTCGTCTCCAAGCGCGCCAGCCCGCTCTCCGACCTCTATGCCCGCGCCGCGATGCCGCTGATCGCGCGCAACCTGCGCACCGCCTATGCCAGCCCGCAGGGCCGCGCGGCGCGCGCGGCGATGATGGAGGGGGCCACTCTGGCGGGCCTCGCCTTCTCCAACAGCTCGGTGGCGCTGGTGCATGGCATGAGCCGGCCGATCGGCGCGCATTTCCACGTGCCGCACGGCCTTTCCAACGCCATGCTGCTGCCGGCGGTGACGCGCTTCGGGCTGAAGGCGGGGCAGGCGCGCTATGCCGAGGCGGCGCGCCTCATGGGCCTGGCCGACGCCGCCACGCCGGATGCCGCCGCTGCCGAGGCGCTGCTGGCCGAGCTGCGCGCGCTGAACCAGGAACTCGGCGTGCCGAGCCCGCGCCAGTTCGGCATCGACCCGGCGGCCTGGGATTCGCGGCTCGGCACCATGGCGGCGCAGGCCCTGGCCTCGGGCAGCCCGGGCAACAATCCGCGCGTGCCGGAGGCGGAGGAGATCGTCGCGCTCTACCGCGAATGCTACGGCTGAAGCCTAGGCGGGCCGCCGCTGCCGGGCGCCGGCGCCGCCGGGCGCCAGCCGCGGCGGCAGGCTGTGCGCCGCGGCCCAGGCGGGCAGGGCGGGGCCGGGCAACGGGCGGCTGATGGCATAGCCCTGCACCCGGTCGACCCCGGCCATGGCGGCGGCGCGCCAGAGCGCCGCGCTGGACACGCCCTCGGCCGTCACGCTCATGCGCCGCGCATGCGCCCGCGCCACCAGCCGCTGCACCAGGGCGCGGGCGCGGCGGCTGCGCGGCATGGCCGAGACCAGGTGCCGGTCCAGCTTGATGCCGGCGAAAGGCAGCTCCAGCAGCGCGGCGCGGTCGTCGTCGAGGCCCATGTCGTCGATCAGCACGGCGTGGCCGGCGGCGCCGAAATGGCGCAGCGCCCGGCGCAGCGCGGCGCGGTCGCGCACCGGCGTCGTCTCGGTCAGCTCCAGCACCAGCGCGCCGGGGGGGAAGCGGGTGCTGGCCAGCAGGCGGCGCAGCCAGCCCAGCGTTTCCGGCTCCAGCATCAGTTCCAGCGGCAGGTTCAGGCTGATCTGGCTGCCGAGCCGCGCCGCCCGTGGCGCCATCTCGGTGAAGGCCACCAGCGCCACCGCCTGGGCCAGGGCGCGGGAGAGCCCGTGCCGCTCCGCCAGGGGCACGAAGAGGTCCGGGCTCAGCGGCGTGTCGTCCCGCCGCTGCCAGCGGGCCAGCCCCTCCAGCAGCACTGGCCGGCGGTCGGCCAGGTTCAGCACCGGCTGGTAGCGTACCGCGATCTCGCCGCGCGCCAGTCCGAGCGCCAGCTCGTGCGGGTCGTCGGTGGGGATCTGCGGCGGCCAGGCGGAGAGGGTGCGCAGCGCCCGGGTCAGCGCCTTCACCTCGGGCGGCACGCTGACGAGGCCCGCCGTCTCGGCCGGGGGCCGCTGCTGCTCCCGCACCAGCACCAGCCCGGTGGGGGCGAAGGGGTCGCGGGCGGTGGCCATCAGGGCCGGCCAGCTCTCGCCGGCGGTGGAGGGCTGGCAGATCAGCCGCGCCGGGCGGTCATCGGCGCGGAACAGCTGGCGCAGCGCCTCGCGCCCCGAGGCGACGAACAGCGGCGCCATGTCGCCCGCGGCGTTCGAGGCCATTCGGGCGGCGGTCAGGATGGCAGGGTCATCGGCCAGCACGAGCGTGCGGAATGGCACGGCCGGCTGGCGCAGAACGGATGGGTGCGGCATGGGGTCCTTCGAGCCGCATATTAATAATTCGTTTCCGGTCTGTCTCCATGACAATTATAATCATATTCTCATTATTGAGAGCAGGCAGCGCTGCCGTCTCAGGCTGCGGTCTTCCATCCTTGCTGTCAGGGGGCGATCTCCTGCGCCATCCGAGCCTGCCGGCTGCGGCGGCGATGGCGCCAGCCTTGGCGGGCAGTGCGTCGGCCTCCGCCGGGGAGCCATGGGCCGGGCCGCAGCAGGGCACGGTGCTGCGCTGCCGCCAGCGGCAGGCCCTGCTCGGCCGGGGGTTGGCAGGTCCGGCAGCAGCTCCAGCCGCGCCGCCCCGGCGATGCCAAGCCCGGTCAGCCAGGCGGCGCGCAGACCAGGCAGGGCAGGGAGAAGGCACCAATCCAGCGCCCATTGCCGGGGGGGGCCCCCCGGCCCACCCGCGCCGGGCAGGTTGCGCGGCCGGATGCCGGAGCGGCGGGGCTGGCGCTCGAGGAAGGGGCGAAGGCGCCGGCGTGGAGAGCGCTGGCGCTGTCCGGCTCGGCGGATCGAAGGGCAGGGTGGTGCCCGCCGCCGCTGGCCCCGGCAGGGCCAACGGCGGCGGGTAGGCTGCGGGCGCTGCCTCAGCGGCGTGGGGCGGCGCCCGGCGGGGCTGCCGGCACTGGCGCCTCGGTGCCCCGCCGCAGCCGGTTCTCGCCCAGGAAGAGCAGGATCGGCGCGGCGATGAAGATGGAGGAGGAGGTGGAGGCGATGATGCCGAACACCATCGTCCAGGCGAAGCCGGAGAGCGCGTCGCCGCCGAACAGCGCCAGCGGCAGGGCGGAGAGCAGCAGCGTCATCGAGGTGCCGACGGTGCGGTTCAGCGTCTCGTTGATCGACTTGTCGATCAGCTGGCGCAGCGGCATCGTCTTGTACTTGCGGAGGTTCTCGCGCATCCGGTCGTACACCACGACCTTGTCGTTAATCGAGAAGCCGATGATGGTCAGCACCGCCGCCACCGTGGTCAGGCTGAACTCGATGCGGGTGATGGCGAGGAAGCCCACCACCTTGGTCGTCTCCAGCACCAGGGTGACGATGGCGCCGACGGCGAATTGCCATTCGAAGCGGAACCAGATGTAGACCAGCATCGCCAGCATCGACATGCCGAGGGCGATCAGGCTGTTGGCGAACAGCTCGGCCGAGACGCGGTTGCCCACCGCCTCGGTGCGCAGGATGCGCGCGCCCGGCGCCGCCTGCTCCAGCGCGCCGCGCACGGCGTTGACGGCGGCCTGGGTGGCGCCCTCCTCGCCCTCCTGGCCCTGCACGGGCAGGCGCAGCAGCACGGTGCTGTCGTCGCCGAACTGCTGCAGCCCGACATCGCCGAGGTCGAGGCCGCCCATGGCGCCGCGCAGGGCGCCGAGGTCGGCCGGCCCCTGGGTGCGGATCTCCATGATGATGCCGCCGCGGAAGTCGATGCCCTTCTCCAGCCCCGGATAGAAGGCGAGGCCGAGGGAGAGCACCGAGAGCAGGGCGGAGAAGGCGATGCCCAGCACGCGGCCGCGCATGAAGGCGATCTGGGTGTTGTCCGGGACGATCCGGAACAGCGGGCGGGAGAGGAACATGGGGCGCGTCTCCTCAGACCGGCAGGGTCTTGGGGCGGCGGGAGCGGTACCAGGCGGAGACCATCAGCCGCACCAGCACGGTGGCCGACCACATCGAGGCGATGGTGCCGATGGCCACCGTGACGGCGAAGCCGCGCACCGGGCCGGAGCCCAGCACGTAGAGGCAGGCCATGGCGATCAGGTTGGTCAGGTTGCTGTCCATGATGGTGCCGGAGGCCTTGGTGAAGCCGGCCTCCAGCGCGCTGATCGGCGGCCTGCCTGCCTTCACCTCCTCGCGGATGCGCTCGTTGATCAGGATGTTGGCGTCCACCGCCGTGCCCAGCGTCAGCACGATGCCGGCAATGCCGGGCAGGGTGAGGGTGGCGCCGAGCAGCGACAGGGCGGCCACCAGCAGCAGGATGTTCACCACCAGCGCCAGGTTGGCGAACCAGCCGAACAGCCCGTAGGCGAAGCCCATGTAGCCGATGACGAAGGCGGCGCCGACGGCCAGGCTGAGCAGGCCGGCGCGGATCGCGTCCGCCCCCAGCTCGGGGCCCACGGTGCGCTCCTCCACCACGGTGAGCGGGGCGGGCAGCGCGCCGGCGCGCAGCAGCACCGCCAGGTCGTTGGCGCCGGCCGCGTTGAAATTGCCGCTGATCTGGCCCCGCCCGCCGGTGATCGGCTCGCGGATGACGGGGGCGGTGATCACCTTGTTGTCCAGCACGATGGCGAAGGGGCGGCCGACATTCTGCCGGGTGATGTCGGCGAAGCGGCGGGTGCCCACGGAGTCGAAGGTGAAGTTCACCACCCATTCGCCGTTGCGGCTGTCCTGGCCGGCGCGGGCGTCGGAGAGGTTGGCGCCGTCCACCTCGATGCGGCGGCGGACGGGGTAGCGCGTGCCCGGCTGCTCGCCCTCCAGGAACTCGACGCCCGGCGGCGGCACGGCCGCCTGCAGATTGGCGTTCTCGTCCAGCAGGCGGAAGGTCATGCGGGCGGTGCGGCCCAGCAGCTCCTTGATCCGGTTGGGATCCTCGACGCCGGGGAGCTGCACCAGGATGCGGCTCTGGCCCTGGCGCGCGATCAGCGCCTCGGCCACGCCCGTCTCGTCGATGCGGCGGCGGACGATCTCGATGGACTGCTCCACCGCGCCGCCGGCCCGCGCCCGCAGGGCGGCCTCGCTGAGCGTGGCGGTGATGGTGCCGTCCGGCTGGCTGGCCAGCTCCACATCGGGGGCGGTGGCGCCGCCGCCCACCGGCACCGGGTTGGCCAGCTCGCGCAGCGCGGCGAGCGCCGCCTGGGTCTGCGCCGGGTCCCGCACGCGCAGCGTCAGGCTGTTGGCGGCGGGCTGCGCCTGCAGGTTCAGGTAGCCGATATTGGCCTGGCGCAGCCGGGTGCGGGCGCCATCGGCCAGGCTTTCCAGCCGCTCGCGCACCACCGCGTTCAGGTCCACCTCCAGCAGCAGGTAGGAGCCGCCGCGCAGGTCGAGGCCAAGCGAGATCTGCCGCGCCGGCAGCCAGGACGGAATGGCCGAGCGCGGCACGACATTGGGCAGAGACAGCAGAACACCCAGCAGGATGACGCCGAGAATGGCGGCGACCTTCCACCGCGCGAAGTACAGCATGGCCGAGAAGGCCCCCCAAGCTAGAGGGTGCGGAAAATGCTGCCCCGCCGCCGCCGATGCAACCCACCATGCATCGGCGGCAACTCTCTGCTACATCCCGCCGCCTCGGACAGAGGGATCGGGCAGGGCATGCGGCTGAAGCTGGGCGTCATCGGGGCGGGGCATTTCGGGCGGTTCCACACGCTGAAGGCGGCCGGCGCGTCCCGCCAGGAATTCCCCCGCGTGGAGTTCCTGGGGCTGGCCGACGCCGACCCGGCGCGCGCCGCCCAGGTGGCGGCCGAGGCCGGCACCCGCGCCTGGGAGAGCGCCGGGGCGCTGATGGCGGCGGCCGATGCCGTGATCATCGCCGCCCCCACCGCCTTCCACCACGGACTCGGCATGGCGGCGCTGGCGGCGGGCTGCCACGTGTTCATCGAGAAGCCGATCGCCGCCACGCTGGCGCAGGCGGACGCGCTGGTGGCCGAGGCGGCGGCGCTCGGCCGCGTGCTGCAGGTGGGGCATGTGGAGCGCTACGGCGCCGGCATGGCCACGCTGCGCGGCAGCGGCGGCGTCGGCCGGCCGCTCTACATGGAGGCGGTGCGCGTCGCCCCCTTCCGGCCGCGCAGCCTGGACATCACCGTGATCCTGGACCTGATGATCCACGACCTCGACCTCGTGCTCTCGCTCGCGGGCGCCGACCTCGTGGGGGTGGAGGCCTTCGGCGCCACGATGGTCTCGGAGCGGACGGATTTCGCCAACGCCCGGCTGCGCTTCGCCAATGGCGCCCAGGCCACCATCACCGCCAGCCGCGCCAGCCTGGCGATGGAGCGGCGGCTGGTGGTGCATGGCACCGAGGGCGTCGCGCGGCTGGACTTCCTGGCGCGCGAGATGACCCTGGTGCGCAAGGGGCGGGGCGCGCCGCTGGAGCAGCTCCCCGGCCACGGCATCGAGACCCTCTCCTGGCAGGACCACGACAACCTCGAGGCCGAGCAGGCCGCCTTCGTCGCCGCCTGCCTCGATGGCGCGCCGGTGGTGGTGGACGGCGTGGCCGGCCGCGCGGCGCTGGATGCGGCGCTGCGCGTGGAGGCGGCCTGCTCGGGGTGAACGGGCCAGCCCCGCGCGCGGGAACGGGTTGACGCGGGCGCCGGGGCGCCCCTTCTTGCAGCGGCAGCATGACAGAGGGGTCCCGCCGCATGAGCGCCTATGATTTCGACCTGTTCGTCATTGGCGGCGGCTCGGGCGGCGTCCGGTGCGGCCGCATCTCGGCCGGGCACGGCGCCCGGGTCGGCGTGGCGGAGGAGCGCTTCTGGGGCGGCACCTGCGTCAATGTCGGCTGCGTGCCGAAGAAGATCATGGTGCACGCCGCCGAATACGGGCAGTGGGCCGAGGAGGCCCCCGCCTTCGGCTGGCGGAACCAGAAGGGCGAGCATGACTGGGCCACGCTGGTGGCGGCGCGCGACGCCGAGGTGGCGCGGCTGAACGCCATCTACGCCCGCCTGCTGGGCAATGCCGGCGTCACCACCTTCAATGCCCGCGCCACCTTCCTCGACCCGCACACGCTGGATGTGGGCGGGCAGCGCATCACCGCCGAGCGCATCGTCATCGCGGTGGGCGGGCGGCCGCAGCGGCCGGAGATCCCCGGCGCCGAGCTGGGCCTGGTCTCGGACGATCTGTTCACCCTGAAGGAGCGGCCGCGCCGCATCGTGGTGGTGGGCGGCGGCTACATCGCGCTGGAATTCGCCTCGCTGCTGCGCGGCCTGGGCTCGGAGGTGGACCTGCTCTACCGCCAGCCCCTGCCGCTGCGCGGCATGGATGGCGACCTGCGCGAGGCGATGGCCGAGGCGCTGGGCCACCAGGGCATCCGCCTGCACCCCGGCCAGATGCCGGCGCGGCTGGAGAAGGCGGGCGAGGGCGTGCGCCTGACCATGGAGGACGGGCTGGTGCTGGAGACGGACCAGGTGATGTTCGCCACCGGCCGGGTGCCGCACACCGACGGGCTGGGGCTGGAGCGCGCCGGCATCGCCCCCGGCCGCTCGGGCTGCGTGCCGGTGACGCTGGAGCAGGCCACCGCCCAGCCGCACATCTTCGCCATCGGCGACGTGACGGACCAGCTGAACCTGACCCCCGTGGCCACCGCCGTGGGCCATGCCCTGGCCGACACGCTGTTCGGCGGCCACCCGCGCACCGCCAGCTTCCAGAACGTGCCGACGGCGATCTTCACCTCGCCCCCCGCCGCCACGGTGGGGCTGAGCGAGGAGGCCGCCGCCGCGCAGGGGCCGATCGACGTCTATGTCGCCCGCTTCACGCCGATGCGCCACACCATCAGCAAGGCGGCGCGCAAGACGCTGATGAAGCTGGTCGTCTCCCGCCGCACCCGCCGCGTGCTGGGCGCCCACATGCTGGGCGAGGATGCGGCGGAGATCATGCAGGGCATCGCGGTCGCCATCGTCGCCGGCGCGACGAAGGAGGATTTCGACCGCACCATCGGCATCCACCCCACGGCGGCGGAGGAGTTCGTCACGCTCCGCACGATCACCCGTCAGGTGGGATGAGGGGCCGCGGCCGTGGACCCGCTGACACGGCTGCTGTTCTTCCTCTCGCGGCTGGTGCGCCGCCCGCCCTCGCGCCGCGTGGCGATGGTGATGCTGGCGGCCCTGGCGCTGGCGGTCGGGCTGGTGCTGGTGGAGCGGCTCTGGGGCTGGCCCGCGGCGCTGACGACGGAGCGCGTGCCGATCCGCCGCCTCGGCGGCTAGAGCAGCTATGTTTTCTAGAGCAAGAAATCCGACTGGATGGAATCCTCCGGTCGGATTCCTTGCTCTGGGGCGGCCCTATTCCGCCCCGGCCCAGGGCAGCGGCGGGTCCTGCTCGGCCGGGCGGCCGCGCTGCATCCGCCCGCGCGAGAGTTCCGTGACCACGCCGTGCAGGGTGCGCAGCTCCTGCTCCGTCACCTCGCCGCGCTGGAACCAGTGGCGCAGGTTGCGCACCATGCCGGGGCGCTTCGGCAAATTGTCGAGGAAGCCGCAGGCATCCAGTTCGGCCGTCAGCCGGCCGAGGAAGCCCTCCAGCTCGCCCTTGGTGGCCACGCGGGTCTCGTTGGTCATCAGCTGGCGGGGCGGCGTGCGGTCCACCGCCGCGTTCCACCACTCATAGGCCAGGATCATCACCGCCTGCGCCAGGTTGAGCGACATGTGCTCCGGGTTCAGCGGGTAGCGCACCAGCGTGTCGGCACAGGCCATGTCGTCATTCTCGAGGCCCGCGCGCTCGGGGCCGAACAGCACGGCGCTGCGTAGGGCGCGGCCCTGGCAGATCTCCACCAGCTCCTCCGCCGCGCCGCGTGCCGTGCGGACCGGGATGACGACGTGGCGCGGCCTGGGGCAGGTGGCGAAGACGCGGTGGCAATCGGCCACCGCGTCGGCCACCGTCTCGTGCACCGTGGCGGCGTCCAGGATGCGCTGCGCGCCGGAGGAGACGAACCAGGCCCGCTCCTGCGGCCAGCCGTCGCGCGGGGCGACGAGGCGCAGGTGGAACAGCCCGCCATTGGCCATGGCGCGCGCCGTGCTGCCGATGTTCTCGGCCAGCTGCGGGCGCACCAGCACGATGATCGGGCTCTCGCCCGGCATGGGCTTCAGGTCGGCGCCACCGTCGCGGCCGGTCATGGGCGGGTCATCCTTCGGGTCTCGCGCGCTTCGCGCACAGGGCGCCCCCGATAGCCGCCCACGGCCCGCCGCGAAAGGGCCGATCAGCGGCGCGGCGGGTCCACCATCGTGCGCAGCAGGGCGATCTCCCGACCCTGCTCCTGGATGATCTCCTCGGCCAGCCGGCGCAGCACCGGGTCCTTGCCGTATTGCAGCTGCACCCGGGCCATGTCGATGGCACCCTGGTGGTGCGGGATCATGGCGCGGGCGAAATCCTTGTCCGGGTCGCCGCTGTACTGGATGTCCATGTCCTTGTGCATCTTCGCGTTCGCCGCCTTGAGCGCGGCGGTGGCGGGCGAGTCCGCCGGGGCAGGGGCAGGGGCGGCGGCGGCACCATGCTGGTGGGCGTGCTGCGCCAGGGCGGGGGCGGTGAGGATGGGGCCGGCGGCGAGCAGCGCGGCCAGGGCGGGCAGGAGGAGGGAAAGGCGGGGCATCGGCTGGGTCACTCCGGCAGGAAATCCTGCCGCAGAGATGGGGGCTTCCCCCCATGGGAAGGCAAGAGGCGCGCCGATCAAGCCCGCTGGCGCGGCGCGTGGCACTCCGTGACAGGCCGATACACCGCCGCAGGCTGGCGGCGTGCCCGGCCATGCCCACATGCTGCCGGCATCGCAGCGCCGGAGCCCGCATGAGCAGCCTCGCCCCCGCCTTCTCCCCGCCCTGGCAGGACCGCCAAGGGGCCTTCTCGCCGCTGAAGGTGGCGGTGCTGGCGGCGCTGTTCCTGCCCGGGCTGTGGCTGGCGGCGCAGGCGGCGCAGGGCGCGCTCGGCGGACGGCCGATCATGGAGGCGATTCACACCACCGGGCTGTGGGCCGTGCGCATCCTGTGGCTCTCCCTGCTGGTGACGCCGCTGCGGCAACTGTTCCGCTGGCCGCGGATCATGCTGGTGCGGCGCATGGTGGGGCTGGGGGCGCTGGCCTATGCGCTGCTGCACCTGGTGCTCTACGCCGCCGAGCTGAAATGGGACCTGCCGAAGCTGGCGAGCGAGATCGTGCTGCGCATCTACCTCACCATCGGCTTCGTGGCGCTGCTGGGGCTGGCGGTGCTGGGCGTCACCTCCACCGATGGCTGGGTGCGGCGCCTGGGCGGGCGGCGCTGGCAGGCGCTGCACCGGGTGGTCTATGCCCTGGCGGCGCTGGCGGTGGTGCATTTCGCCCTGCAATCCAAGATCGACGTGACTGAGGCGGTGCTGATGGCCGGGCTGCTGCTCTGGCTGCTGGGCTACCGGCTGCTGGCGCCGAAGGGCGGCGCGCCAGGGCTGGGGCGGCTGGCGCTGCTGGCGCTGGGTGCTGCGCTCGGCACCGCGCTGGTCGAGGCGGGCTGGTACGCGGTGGCCACGGGCGTGCCGCCGCTGCCGGTGCTGCAGGCCAATCTCGACATCGATTTCGGCCTGCGCCCGGCGCTGTGGGTCGGCGTTGCCGGGGCGGGGGCGCTGGCGCTGCGGGCGCTGTTCCGGCTGCGCGAGCGGCTGGCGCCGCCGCGGCCGGCCCGCCGCGGCGCCTGAGACTCAGGCGCGGCGCCAGGTGGTGCCGCCGGGCCCATCCTCCAGCACCACCCCTTGGGCAGCGAGGGCGGCGCGGATGCGGTCCGCCTCCGCCCAGTCCTTCGCGCGGCGCGCGGCGAGGCGGGCGGCGATGGCGGCCTCGATCGCCGCCGTGTCGTCCGCCGCGCCGCCCTGGCGCCAGGCCTGCGGGTCGGTGCCGAGCAGGCCCAGCACCTTCGCCGCCGCCCGCAGCGCCGCCGCCGCCTGGCCGGAGCCCGGCTGCCAGTTCCGCCCGATGCGCGCGAGCAGGTTGGTGGCCGAGCCGCCCACCGTCGCCACATTCTCCAGCGTGCGCAGGTCGCGCAGGCGGGTGATGGCCAGCGGGGTGTTCAGATCGTCTGCCAGGGGTTCGAGCGCCCATTCGGCCATCTCGGCCACCAGCGCGTCGTCCTCTTCCGGGGCGGGCAGGTCGCGGGCGAGGAGGGCGTAGAAATCGTCCAGCTCGGCGCGAGCCTCGTCGAGCCGTTCCGCGGTGTAGTCCAGCGCGGCGCGGTAGTGGGTCTTGAGCAGCAGCAGGCGGAACGCCTCGCCGGCCCAGGCGCCGCGCTCCAGGATGTCCCGCACCGTGCGGAAATTTCCGAGCGACTTCGACATCTTCTCGCCATCGACGAGCAGCATGCCGTTGTGCAGCCAGTATTTCGCGAAGCGGCTGCCGGGGAAGGCGCAGACCGACTGCGCCAGCTCGTTCTCGTGGTGCGGGAAGAGCAGGTCGTGCCCGCCGCCATGGATGTCGAACTCCGTGCCGAGATAGCGCCAGGACATGGCGGAGCACTCGATGTGCCAGCCCGGGCGGCCGCGGCCCCAGGGGCTGTCCCAGCCCGGCAGGTCGCCGGTGGAGGGCTTCCACAGCACGAAATCGCCCGGCTCGCGCTTGTAGGGGGCCACTTCCACGCGGGCGCCGGCCAGCATCTCCTCGGTGGAGCGGCCGGACAGCGCCCCGTAGCCGGGATAGCTGGAGACGGAGAACAGCACGTGCCCTTCCGCCGCATAGGCATGGCCGTTGGCGATCAGCCGCTCGATCAGCGCCACCATGCGGTCGATGTTGTCGGTGGCGCGCGGCTCCTCATCGGGCGGCAGGCAGCCCAGCGAGGCCATGTCCCGGTGGAAATCGGCGGTGGTGCGGGCGGTGATGGCCGAGATCGGCTCGCCGCTCTCCTGGGCGCGCGCGTTGATCTTGTCGTCCACATCCGTGATGTTGCGGACATAGGTGACGCGCGGGTAGCGCCGGCGCAGCAGCCGCGTCAGCACGTCGAACACCACGACGGGACGCGCATTGCCCAGATGCGCCAGGTCATAGACCGTGGGCCCACACACATAGAGGCGCACATGCTGCGGGTCGAGCGGGGCGAAGATCTCCCGCCGGCGCGTGGCGCTGTTGTGGAAGGCCAGTTCGGTCATCACTCTGCCTTATCGGGGCTGGTTATGGGAAAGCGTAGGGGGAAGCCGTGGGGCTGTGCGCCAGATCGGCGCCCCGCGTCAACCTTCCTGCCTCTCCTCCGGCCGCTCAGGCGGGGCGGCGGAGCCGGGCATGCAGGGCGGCGAACTGCTCCGGCGGCATCGGCCGGCCGAAGAGGTAGCCCTGCACCTCGGCGCAGCCCTCCTGCCGCAGCAGCTCCGCCTGCTCGGCATTCTCCACCCCCTCGGCCAGGGCGCGGATGCCGAGGGTCTGGCTGATGTTCACCACGGCGCGGATCACGGCCTTGGCGTTCGGATCCTGCGCCATGCGCTGCACGAAGCTGCGGTCGATCTTGATCTTGTCGAAGGCGAAGTGGTGCAGGTAGCTCAGGCTGGAATAGCCGGTGCCGAAATCGTCCATGGCAATGCGGACGCCGATCTCCCGCAGCCGCTGCAGGGTGGCCAGAGTTTCCGGCGTGTCGTGCAGCAGCACGCTTTCGGTGATCTCCAGCTCCAGCCGGTGGGCGGGCAGGCCGGAGGAGCGCAGGGCACCCTCCACCGCCTCGCAGAGGCCTGGCTTGCGGAACTGGATGGTGGAGACGTTCACCGCCACGCTCATCCGCGCCGGCCAGCGGGCGGCCTCGCGGCAGGCGGTCTCCAGCACCCAGGCCCCGACCGGCACGATCAGCCCGGTTTCCTCCAGGAGGGGGATGAACAGGTCTGGCGGCATGTTGCCGTGGCCGGGGCGGTGCCAGCGCAGCAGGGCCTCGCCGCCCGAGACCTGCCCGCTGCCAAGGTAGACGAGGGGCTGGTAGTCGAGGCGGAACTGCTGCTGCGCATGCGCCTGCCGCAGATCCTGTTCCAGCAGGCGGCGCTCCCGCAGCTTGCGGCTCAGCGCGGGCGAGTGGAAGTGATAGCCGCCCGCGCGTGACTGCTTCGCCTGGTACATGGCCATGTCGGCGTCGTGCACCAGCTGCGCCGGCTCGGTCGCGCCGCCGGCCCGGCTGAGGGCGATGCCGATGCTGAGCCGCACCGGACGGGCCCGGCCTTCCAGCATGATGGGCTCGTTCATCAGAGTGAGCAGGCGGCGCGCCAGCCCCTCGGCCGCCTGCGGCTGATGGCCGGCGGTCTGGATGATGGCGAATTCGTCGCCGCCGATCCGGGCCAGGGTGTCGCTGGCGCGCATCCCCTGGCCCATACGCTGCGCCACCTCCCGCAGCAGCCTGTCGCCGGCGGCATGGCCATGGGTATCGTTGACCTCCTTGAAGTCGTCGAGGTCGATGACCAGCAGCGCCACCACCCTGCCTTCCCGGTGCGCCGCCAGCAGCGCGTGGCTCAGCCGGTCCTGGAAGGCCAGGCGGTTGGAAAGGCCGGTGAGGGTGTCATGCGTGGCGAGGTAGGAGGCGTGGCCGAGGGCCTGCCGCAGCATCCACATCGGCAGCAGGCGCAGCAGGACGAAGATCATGCCGCCGAGCAGCAGGCAGAGCAGCAGCAGCAGCGCCGCCTTTTGCAGGGCCGGGCGCAGCGAGCGCGTCACCTCCACCTCGGCCTGCGGCCCGGAATCCCTCGGCACGGCGGCACGCCGGGTCAGGAGAGGGCGCGCCAGCGGCTCCAGCGGCGTGACCTCCGCCAGCAGGCTGCCATTCGCCTGCAGCAGGCGCACATGCTCCGCGGCCATGGATGGGCTGGCATTCTGGCGCAGGATGCCAAGCGCGCCGCGATGATCCTCCTGCTCGATCAGCCAGGAGCGGCGGGCCAGCTCGTTGGCCAGATAGCCGGCCCGCGTCTCCAGCCGGCCGGCCTCGTGCGCCTGCAAGGCCAACAGGTAGCTGGCTGGCGGCACCAGGGCCACCGCCAGCGCCGCCAGGGCGGCCAGGGCCAGCATCAGGCTCAGCAGCGGGCTCGTCTCGTCGGCGCTCCGCGGCGGGAGTTCCAGGGAGTGGCGGCGCCGGGTCCGGATGCGCAGGCGCTGCAGCAGAGGCAGGGCGGAGCTGTACTGCACGGCATCATCCTGTTGCCGGCGCCGGCGAAGGGAGAGCAGGGCGCCCGGTGGATGAGTGTTGAGCAATTCGCTGAACGAACTATTAACCGGCGGCGCCGTCACCGGTATTTCCCAGCATGGCGTGAAGCTCCTGCAACAGCCCCTGCGCCGTCTGGGAAAGCGGCAGGCCCACCGCCCAGAAGGCGAGGGCCCGGGCCGGGACCGCCGGCTCGAAGGGCAGCACGGCCAGGGGGCGGTGGCGGCTGCGGGCGGAAAAGGGATCGACCACCGCCACGCCCACGCCGGCTTCCGCCATGGCGCAGGCGGTGTCCGCGTAGCGCACCTCGACGGCGGCGGAGAAGGGCTCCCGCGCGCCCTGGAAGGCGGCCCGCACCGCGCGGCCCATGCGCGTGCCGCCTTCCAGCGCGATCAGCGGCCAGGCGCGCAGCAGGCCCGGGGTCACCAGGCTTTCGCGCGCCAGCGGGTGGTCCGGCGGGCAGACGCAGACCATGCGCGCCTCGGCCAGCAGGCGCGTGGAGAGTCCCGGCCGCTCCTCCAGGCTGAGGCCGAAGCCCAGCTCCGCATCGCCGCCTTCCACCCCTTCCACCACCTCGTCCAGCCGCCGCACGTCGAAGGTGATGCGCAGCCCGGGCTGCCGCGCCAGCATCCGCCGCATCGCCCGCGGCACCACCCCGTGCCCCAGCGGCGGGGTGGAGAGCAGCCGCAGCCGGCCCCGCTTGTCCTGCCGCAGCGCGCGCAGCCGTGCCTCCAGCGCCGCGTGCTGGGCGAAGAGCGGCTCGGATTCGGCATGGATCACCCGCGCCGCCTCGGTGGGGAAGAGGCGGTTGTTGACGCGCTCGAACAGCGGGAAGCCGAGCTGCGCCTCCAGCTGCTTCACCGCGTTGCTGACGGCGGGCTGCGACATGCCGAGCAGCCGGGCCGCCGCCATGGTGGTCTGGTGCCGGATGACGGCGCGGAGGATCTCGAGCTGGCGCAAGGTCATGGTTTGGGCAGTGTATAACCAGGATAAATAGATTGGCGCGATTCATCATAATCCGGGTAATTGCGCTGCCTTAAAAGCGTGCGACGATGCCGCTCATCGCCGCTTCGCGGCCCCCCGGATGAGGTTCCCGATGCCCCGTATCCTGCGCGTCGCCGCCGCCCAGATGGGCCCCAACCAGCGCGCCGACAGCCGCGCCCAGATCCTGGCCCGGATGATCGCCCTGCTGGAGCAGTCCGCCGCCCAGGGCGCCCAGCTGGTGGTCTTCCCCGAGCTGGCCTTCACCACCTTCTTCCCGCGCTGGCTGCTGAGCGAGGCGGAGCTGGAGGCGTATTTCGAGAGCGCGCTGCCGGGCCCGGACACCCAGCCGCTGTTCGACCGCGCCCGCGAACTCGGCATCGGCTTCTATGTCGGCTACGCGGAGCGCACGGCCGATGGCAAGCGCTTCAACAGCGCCGTCACCGTCGGGCCGGATGGCGCCATCCTGGAGAAGTACCGCAAGGTGCACCTTCCCGGCTCGGTGGAGCCGCGCGAGGGCTCGCGCTTCCAGCAGCTGGAGAAGCGCTATTTCGAGTATGGCGACCTGGGCTTCCCCGCCTTCCACGGCCCCGATTCCTGGGGCGCGCCGGTGCTGGGGATGCTGGTCTGCAACGACCGCCGCTGGCCGGAGGCCTGGCGCGTCTATGGCCTTCAGGGGCTGGAGATGCTGCTGGTCGGCTACAACTCCGCCGCCTATGACCCGAATGGCGGCAACACCGAGGATGCCGGGCTGCGCACCTTCCATTCGCAGCTCGCCGCCCAGTCCAACGCCTACATGAACGCCGCCTGGGCGGTGGCCGTGGCCAAGGCGGGGGATGAGGATGGCTCCGGCCTGATCGGCGGCTCCTGCATCGTCGACCCCAATGGCCGCATCGTCGCCGAGGCGAAGACGCTGGGCGACGAGGTGGTGGTCGCCGATTGCGACCTCGACCTCTGCGCCCAAGGCAAGGAGAAGATGTTCAACTTCGCCCAGCACCGCCGGCCGGAGATGTACGGGCTGATCACCAGCCGCACCGGCGCCGTGCCGCCCGCCCGCAAGGCGGGCTGAGGCCGATGGCGCAGGGACGGCCCCCCTCCACGCTGCCCGACATCGCCCACTACACCCATGTCCCCAACCGCCACTGGGGGCGCTGGGCGGCGGTGGCGGTCATCGTGCTGCTGCTGGCCGGGCTTGCCCGCGCCTTCGCGGTGGGCGACATCGAGTGGCGCTTCGTCGGCAGCTTCTTCACGGCGCCCGCCATCATGGCCGGGCTGTACAACACGCTGTGGATGACCTTCGGCGCCATGGCGCTCGGCATCGCGCTCGGCGTCGTCACCGCGGTGATGCGGATGTCGCCCAACCCGGTGCTGCAGGGCGTGGCCATGGGCTACACGTGGCTGTTCCGCGGCACGCCGGTCATCCTGCAGCTGCTGCTCTGGTTCAACCTGGCGCTGATCTTCCCGCGCCTCGGCTTCGGCGAGTTCTCGGTCCGCACGGTGGACGTGATGACGCCGGCGCTCGCCGCGCTGCTCGGCCTCGGCATCAACCAGGGCGCCTACACCTCCGAGGTGATCCGCGCCGGCATGCTCTCGGTCGATGCCGGGCAGTACGAGGCGGCGAAGGCGATCGGCATGACGCGGCTCAGGGCGCTGCGCCGCATCATCTTCCCGCAGGCGATGAAGGTGGTGATCCCGCCGCTCGGCAACGAGTTCATCGGCATGGTGAAGCTGACCTCGCTGGCCAGCGTCATCCAGTTCGCCGAGATCCTGCACGCGGCGCAGAACATCTACTACGCCAATTCCCGCGTCATCGAGCTGCTGATCGTGGCCGCGTTGTGGTACCTGATCATCGTCTCGGTCCTGACGCCCTTGCAGATGCTGCTGGAGCGCCGCTTCGCCCGCGGCACCGGAGGCACCCGATGAGCCCGCCCCTCGTCTCCATCGTCGATGTCCGCAAGAAGTTCGGCGACTTCCAGGCGCTGGACGGCGTCTCGCTCGATGTCCAGGCCGGCGAGGTGCTGTGCATCATCGGCGCTTCCGGCTCCGGCAAGACCACGCTGCTGCGCTGCGTCAACCAGCTCGTCACCATCGACAGCGGCGCCATCTGGGTCGATGGCGCGCTGACCGGCTGGCGCATCGAGGGCACGCGGCTGCACGCCCTGCCGGAGAAGGAGATCGCGCGGCAGCGGCTGGCCACCGGCATGGTGTTCCAGCGCTTCAACCTCTTCCCGCACATGACGGCGCTCGAGAACATCATCGAGGGGCCGGTGCAGGTGCAGGGGCGCAACCGCGCCGAGGCGGTGCGCGAGGCCGAGGCGCTGCTGGCCCGCGTCGGCCTGGCCGACAAGGCCGGCGCCTACCCGGCCAACCTCTCGGGCGGGCAGCAGCAGCGCGTCGCCATCGCCCGCGCCCTGGCCATGAAGCCCAGGCTGATGCTGTTCGACGAGCCGACCAGCGCCCTCGACCCCGAGCTGGTGGGCGAGGTGCTGGCGGTGATGAAGGAACTCGCTGCGTCCGGCATGACCATGATCGTGGTGACGCACGAGCTGGGCTTCGCCCGCGAGGTTGCGGACCGCGTCGTGTTCATGGACCGTGGCGCCATCGTCGAATCCGGCCCGGCCGCTGAGGTGCTGGGCAACCCGAGGGAAGCCCGCCTCAAGGCCTTCCTCTCCGCCGTCATCGCCTGAAGGAACAGAGCGCATGTTCAAGAAGCTTCTGCTGGCCGCGACCGTGCTGGCCCTTCCCGTGGCGGCGCAAGCCGCCGAGCTGCCCGCGCGCATCAAGTCGCGCGGCGCCATCATCGCCGCCATCGTGCCGAACTACCCGCCGCTCGAGATGCGCGACCCGCAGACCAACCAGCTCACCGGCTTCGACGTGGAGCTGGGCAACGCCCTGGCCGAGAAGCTGGGCGTGAAGATGCAGTGGCAGGAGACCAGCTTCGACCAGATGCTGGCCTCGGTGCGCACCGGGCGGGTGGACATCATCCTCTCCGGCATGTCCGACCTGAAGTCCCGCCAGGAGACGGCGACCTTCATCGACTATCTGCGCTCGGGCAGCCAGTTCTTCACCCAGGCCAGCCGCGCCGCCGAGTTCCCGAACGCCGAGGCGCTCTGCGGCAAGCGGGTGGGCGCCAGCCGCCGCACGGCGCTGCCCAACGACATCAAGGGCTTCAGCGACGCCAACTGCGTGGGCAAGGGCAAGCCGGCCATCGAGTACGTGCCGACCGAGGGCTCGGCCGATGCGCGCACCCAGCTCCGCCAGGGCCGCATCGACGCCGCCATGCAGGGCGGCGAGACGCTGCCCTACATCATGGGCCTCGAGCCCAACACCTACGCGCCGGTGGGCGAGCCGGTGCGCTACACGCTGATGGGCATCGCCACCGGCAAGGAGGAGACCCAGCTCCAGCAGGCGCTGGCCGAGGGGCTGCGCGGCCTGATGGCGGACGGCACCTACGCGAAGCTGGCCGAGAAGTGGCAGCTTTCGCCCTCGAAGATCCCCGAGGTGCAGATCAATGGCGGCGAGTGACGCCGGGCTGAAGGCAGGGCTCGACGCCCTGCCGCTGCTGCCGGCCAACCGCGCGCCGCTGGCCCCCGAATACCCCTGGCCGGGGGCCCAGGCGGCGGCGATGTTCCTCTCCTTCGACGTCGATGCCGAGAGCGCCTGGACCGCCAAGGACCCCGCCCGCTACGGCGAGCTGGTGACCATGTCCTTCGGCGGCTACGAGGCGCGCGTCGGCACGCCGAAGCTGCTGGAGATGCTGCGCCGCCTCGGGCTGAAGGCCACCTTCTTCATCACCGGCTGGTCGGTCGAGGCGCATCCCGCCATGTGCGAGGCCATCCTGAAGGATGGCCACGAGATCGGCCACCACGGCTTCCACCACCTCATGCCGCAGCCGGGCGACCCGATGCTGGTGGAGGAGGTGGATCGCGGCCTGGAGACCCTGAAGCGCCGGCTCGGCGTGGTGCCCAAGGGCTACCGCGCCCCCTCCGGCGAGTTCTGCGAGGAGCTGCGCGTCCTGCTGAAGGCGCGCGGCCTGCTCTACACCTCCTCCTTCCGCGACGATGTGCGGCCCTACCGCCACCTGCTGGCCGATGGCACGCCGGGTCTCGTCGAGCTGCCCGTCACAGCCAGCTACGACGACTGGCTGCTGGGCCTCTCGCAGCGCTACAGCCGCCACACCATCCAGCCGCGCGAGGCCGTCTTCTCCATGTGGAAAGACGAGCTGGACGAGATCCGTGACTGGGGCGGCATGGTGACCACCGTGCTGCACCCGCAATGCAGCGGCCGCCCGATGCGGCTGCGCCTGCTGCGCGAGTTCCTGCAATACGCGCAGGGCTGCGGCGATGTCTGGATCACGACCGGCGAGGAGATCGCCGCGCATTTCACCGCCTGCGAGCAGAAGGCCGGCTGAACCGGCCTCCTCGCCACCACGCTTTCGCCAGCCCCACGGCAGACCCCCACTCCGGAGACTTCGCATGAATTCCTTCAAGCGTATCCTGGCGGCGGGCCTGGCCCTGGCGTTGACGGGGGCGCTGGCGGGGGCGGCCCCCGCCTTCGCGCAGAGTGCCCCGCTGCCGGAGGCCATCCGCGCCGCCGGCGCGCTCCGCGTCGGCATCGAGGCCACCTATCCGCCGATGGCCTACAAGGACCCCGCCACCAACGAGCGGCGCGGCGTCAATGTCGATCTGGTCACCGCCATCGGGCGGGACCTGGGCGTGGAAATCCGCTGGGAGGAGATGTCCTTCGAGCAGATCATCAACTCGCTGACCACCGGCCGCATCGACTTCAGCGGCACCTCGATGACCGACCTGCCGGCGCGACGCGAGAAGCTCACCTTCGTCGACTACATCACCACCGGCGGGCAGCTCTTCACCACCCGCGCGCTCGCCGCCTCGATCCGCGAGGCGACGGATTTCTGCGGCAGATCCGTCTCCACGCCGCGCTTCACCAACTACTTCCCCTCCGGGCAGGCCTGGAGCGAGAAAGCCTGCGTGGCCGCCGGCAAGCCGCCCATGCAGGTGGTGGGCAGCAACGGCGCCACCGCCTCCCGCACCGACCTGCGGCAGGAACGCACCCAGGGCGCCATCCTCGGCGCCGAGTTCGTCGCCCACCTCCAGCGCACCGAGCCGGAGAACTGGGCGGCGGTCGGCAAGCCCATCACCGACAACCTCTCGGGCCTTGCCTTCCCAAAGGACGCCACCACGCTGCGCGACGCCATCGCCGCCTCGCTCCAGCGGCTGATCGACAACGGCACCTATGGCGAGATCCTGAAGAAGCACGGGATCGCGGCGCAGGCGATCAGCCGCGTGTCGGTCGACGCGGGGCAGCCGTAAGGGCAGGGGGCGCCGCCCCCTGCAACCCCCGCCGGGGTGACAGGGTCACCCCGGACCCCGCCATCAGTTTTTGGAACCCCGCCATGGACCTGCTCGTCACCAACGCCGCCATCGTCACCTGCGATGAGGAAAGGCGGGTCCTGGGGCGGCACGCCATCCTGGTCCGGGGCAACCGCATCGAGGCCCTCGGGCCGACCGAGGCGCTGGAGGCGGCGCATCCCGAGGTGGAGCGCTTCGACGCGCGCGGCCTCGCCGTGCTGCCGGGGCTGGTCAACGCCCACACCCACACCGTGCTCACCGCCCTGCGCGGCTCGGTGGAGGACTGGGAGGGCGACATGATCTACGGCTACATGTCGCCCATCTCCTACACCATGACCGACGAGGAGCGGGCCGTGATGGCTATGCTCGGCTGCGTCGAGGCCATCCGCAGCGGCAGCACCACGCTGGTCGATCCGTTCCGCCACGTGCTGTCCTATGGCAAGGCGATGGCTTCCACGGGGCTGCGCCTCTGGCTCTCCGAGAGCTGCGCCGATATCGACACCCGCCGCATCCGCCATGGCGACTACCGCGAGGACCCGGCCTTCGGCGCGCAGTTCCTGGAGCGCGCGGAAGCCATGATCGAGGCGCTGCACGGCAGCCATGGCGACCGCGTGCGCTGCCAGGTGGCCGCCCACGCGCCGGACAACTGCTCCCCCGCCATGCTGCGCAGCCTGCTCGACCTGGCGGCGAAGCACGGGCTGACGCGCACCGTTCACCTCTCGCAGAGCCCCGGCGAGGAGAAGGCGGTGCAGGCGGCGCGTGGCACCAGCTCGGCCGGCTATCTCGACCGCGAGGGCTTCCTCGGCCCCGACCTCACCGCCGCGCACTGGACCTTCTGCACGCGGCAGGACATCGAGACCCTGGCGGCGCGCGGCGTCACCATGGCGCACACGCCGGCCAGCATCTCCCGCCGCCGGGGCATGCACCGCGCGCTGCTCGGCCCGATCCGCGATGCCGGCGTGCGCGTCGCCTTCGGCACCGACAACATGACCGAGGACATGTTCCAGGCCATGACCATCGGCTCCATCCTGCACCGCACGGGGCGCGGCCGCGCGGAAGAGGGCGGCGTGCTCCCCGGCCCCGATGCCATCCTCGACGCGGTGACGCGCGACGCGGCGGCGAGCGTCGGCGCGGGCCATGAGATCGGCCGCATCGCGCCGGGCTGGAAGGCGGACCTGACCTTCCTCGACCTGAACACCCCGGCGCTGCGGCCGGTGATCCGCCTCGTTTCCAACATCGTGCATTATGGCCATCCGGGCGCGGTGCACTCGGTGATGGTGGATGGCGCCTTCGTCCTGCGCGACCGCAAAATCCTGACGGTGGACGAGCCGGCCCTGCTGGAGGAGGCCGAGGCCGTCACCCGCCGCGTCTGGGCACGGATGATCGCGCAGAACCCTGACCTCGCGCGCCCAGCCTCGGAACTGCCCTGGCTGGAGTTATGAGGAAGGTTCTTTGAGGCGCTGCGCCACCAGCAAGGGTGCAGCGCCAAACGAACAAAGTCTTTTTGCTTCTTTTTCTTCAGAAAAAGAAGATTCTCAATCCGCTCGCGCCCCGGAGGCCTGCACCACCTGCTTCCACATCGGCCGCTCGCGGTTGGCACGGGCGGCGGCTTCCTCGGCGGTGCTGGAGAGTGCCAGCGCGCCGCCCTGGATGAAGCGCTTCTGCATCGCCTCGTCCTGCGCCACCTGACGCATGGCGCCGTTCAGCCGCTCGATGATGGCGGGCGGCGTGCCGGCCGGCGCCACGAAGGCGCCCCACACGGTGATGACGAAATCCGGAATGCCGGCTTCCGCCATGGTGGGGATGTTCGGCAGGGTGGGCCAGCGCGTGGCGCCCGTCACCGCCAGCCCGCGCATCCGCCCTTCCTGGATCAGCCCGATATGCGAGGCGAGGTTGTCGAGCGCGATGTCCACGTCGCCGGCCAGCAGGGCGGGCACCGTCTGCGCCGCGCCGCGATAGGGCACATGCGTGGCCTTCACCCCCGTGCGGCTGAACAGCATGCTGCTGGAGAGGTGGGTGGTCTGGCCGATGCCGGTGGAGCCATAGGTGATGCCGTCCGGCTTCTTCTTCGCCCAGTCGATGAACTCGGCCAGGGTCTTCGACGGATTCTTGTCTGGCGAGAGGACGGCCACGTTCGGCGTCTCCCAGGCCAGGCCGATCGGCACCAGGTCCTTCTCCGTGTCGAAGGGCATGCTGCGGAACAGGAACTGGTTGATGGCCATGATGCTGGCGGTGACGGCGCCGATGGTCAGCCCGTCCGGCGCCGCCTTGGCCACGGTGTCGGTGCCGAGATTGCCGCTGGCGCCGGCGCGGTTCTCCACCACCACCGGCTGGCCGAGCGAGGCGCTCATGCGCTCCGCGTAGAGGCGGCTGATCACGTCGGTGGAGCCGCCGGGCGGGTAGGGCACGATCAGCCGGATCGGGCGCTGGCCCGCGAGGCCCTGCGCCAGGGCCGGGGTGCAGAGGGCGGCGGCCGCCGGCACGGCCAGGGTGGCGCGCAGCAGGCTGCGACGTAGGGTCATGGTCTGTCTCTCCCGTTCCACGCCGTTCGTTGCGGCGCTCTGCGGAGAGGATCGGCCAGGGGCGGCGCTCCGTCTACCCCTCGGGCCAGCCTTCAGTCGCGGCGAGGCAGGGCGGTGCCGTCCTCGCGGAACAGGTGGCAGGCGGCGGGCGGCAGGTGGAAGCGCCCCGGCTGGCCCTCGCGCAGCCGCGCGCCTTCGGGGATGCGCGCCGTCAGCAGCGTGCCGTCCGGCGCGCGCAGATAGGCGAGCTGCTCGTCGCCCAACTCCTCCACCACCTCGACGGGGCCGGCGAGGGCGGCACCCTCGCCCTCCAGCCGCACATGCTCGGGGCGGATGCCCAGCGTCAGCGCCTCGCCCGGCCGCGCGCCGGCGCCGGCCACCGGCACGTCGAGCCGCGCCCCGCCCGGCAGGCCGACCGTGACCACCCCCGCCGCGCTTCCCTCCGCGCGGACGGGCAGAAAGTTCATGCGCGTGCTGCCGATGAAGCCGGCGACGAAGAGGTTGCGCGGGTGCCGGTACAGCTCCACCGGCGCGCCCGTCTGCTCGATGCGCCCGGCATTCAGCACCACGATGCGGTCGGCGAGCGTCATCGCCTCCACCTGGTCGTGCGTCACGTAGATCATGGTGCTGCGCATCGACTGGTGCAGCCGGGCGATCTCGATGCGCATCTGCACCCGCAGGCTGGCGTCGAGGTTGGAGAGCGGCTCGTCGAACAGGAACACCTGCGGCTCCCGCACGATGGCGCGGCCGATCGCCACCCGCTGCCGCTGGCCGCCGGAGAGCTGCTTCGGCAGGCGGTCCAGCAGCGGCGTCAGCTCCAGCGTCTCCGCCACGGCGCGCACCTTGGCGTCGATCTCGGCGCGGCGGGCGCGGCCCATCTCCAGCCCGAAGGCGATGTTCTGGTGCACCGTCATGTGCGGGTAGAGCGCATAGGACTGGAACACCATGGCGATGCCCCGCTCGCGCGGCGGCTTCGCCGTCACGTCCTCGCCGCCGATGTGGATGGAGCCGGCGCTGACGCTCTCCAGCCCCGCCACCAGCCGCAGCAGGGTGGATTTGCCGCAGCCCGAGGGGCCGACGAAGACGCAGAACTCGCCATCGCCGATGCTGAGGTCGACATCGCGGATCACCGTCGTGCGGTCGAAGCGCTTCTGGACGTTGCGCAGCTCCACGGAGGCCATGCGGGGGGATCCTTCTGTGCTGGTCATCCCTTCACCGCGCCGGCGGTGAGGCCCGAGACGATCTTGCGCTGGAAGGCCAGCACGAGCAGCACCACGGGGATGGTGACGATTACGGAGGCGGCCATCACCAGCCCCCAGGGCAGTTCCTGCCGGCTGCCGCCGCTGAGCAGCGCGATGGCGACGGGCACGGTGCGCGTCTCGGCCGAGAGGGTGAAGGTGAAGGCGAAGAGGAACTCGTTCCAGGAGACGATGAAGGCCAGCAGCGCGGTGGGCGCCATGGCCGGCCACAGCAGCGGCAGGAACACCCGGCGGATGACGGTGAGCGGCGAGGCGCCATCGGCATAGGCGGCCTCCTCCAGCTCCTTCGGCAGCTCGCGCATGAAGGTGGTGAGCACCCACACGGTGAAGGGCAGGGTGAGCACGAGGTTGGCCAGCATCAGCCCCGGCAGCGTGTCGTAGAGGCCGAGGGCGCGGATCAGCTCGAACATGCCGGAGAGCACCGCCACCTGCGGGAACATGGAGACGCCGAGGATGGTCAGCATCAGCGCGCCACGGCCGCGGAAGCGCACCCGCCCCAGCGCGTAGGACGCCGTGACCGCCAGCAGCAGCGACAGCCCCACCACGGCGGCGGCCACCAGCACCGAGTTCAGGATGGTGCGGCCGAAATTGAGCTGGGTGAAGACCTGCACGTAGTTGGAGAGGTCCAGAGTCTCCGGCCACAGCGCCGGCGAGAACAGTTCCGTGCCGGAGCGGAAGGAGGTGACCACCGCATGATAGAAGGGGAACAGCGCGAAGGCGCCGATCGCCAGCAGCAGTAGCGCGAAGCCGCCGCGCGCGAGGAGGGCGCGGCCGTTCATCGGGTGCTCTCCCCGCCGAGCCGCAGCCGCCCCAGCAGCACCACCGAGAGGGTGAGCAGCGCGATCACCAGGAACAGCAGGGTGGAGGCCGCCGAGCCGTAGCCGACATCCTGGAAGTCGACCAGCTGCTGCCGGGCATAGACCGACATGGACTGGGTGCCGGCGGCGTTGGCGGTCAGCACGTAGATCAGGTCGAACACCCGCAGCGAATCCAGCGCGCGGAAGATCAGCGCCACGATCAGCGCCGGGCGGATCAGCGGCAGCGTGACGCGGAAGAACACGCGCACCGGGTGGATGCCATCCACCCGCGCCGCCTCGTAGCAATCGGCGGGCAGCATCTGCAGCGCGGCCAGGATCAGCAGCGCGACGAAGGGCGTGGTCTTCCACACATCGACGATCACCACCGCCCACATGGCGAGGTCCGGGTCGGCCATCCAGGCCACCGGCGCGCTGATGATGCCGAGGCCGAGGAGCGCGTGGTTGATGACACCGAACTGGTCGTTCAGCATCCAGGCCCACATCCGCGCCGAGACGATGGTGGGGATCGCCCAGGGGATCAGGATGGCCGCGCGCACCAGCCCGCGCAGCGGGAAGCGCGCATTCAGCGCCAGCGCCACCACCATGCCCAGCACCGCCTCGATCGAGACGGAGATGAGGGCGAACCAGACGGTGCGCCACACCGCCCGCCACCATGCGGGGTCGGCCAGCAGGCCCAGCCATTCGCCCTCGTAGTATTCGAGGTAGTTGGCGAAGCCGATGAAGCGGTAGTTCTCCAGGTCGATCAGCTCGGCATCGGTGAAGCTGAACCAGATGGTGCGCAGCAGCGGCCAGCCGGCCACCACCGCCAGCACCGCCAGGGTCGGCGCCAGGAACAGCCAGGCGGCGCGCACGCGCAGCCTCGCCAGGCCGAGATCGTCATCCCTCATGCGGGCCATGCCTCCGCTCACCAGCCGCGCCGGCTGAGGCGCCGCAGGTCGCGCCGCAATTCACCGAGCGCCGGCGCGGCCTGCTCGCGGCCGGAGAGCACGGCGTGCACCCGCGTCCAGAAGGCGTGCGAGACGCGGTTGTACTTGGTGCCCGTGGCACGCGAGGGCCGCGCCACCGCGTTGCTGAAGGTGCCGTAGAGCGCCCGGAAGAAGGGGTTGGCGGCGATCACCTCGGCATCCTCGTAGAGCGCCGGGCGGGTCGGGTTGTAGGCGGCCACCACGGCGCGGCGTTTCTGCTCCGCCGCGCCGGTGAGGTACATCACCAGCGAGGCGGCTTCCTCCGGATGGCGGGAATAGCGCGAAACGCCGAGGTTCCAGCCGCCCAGCACGCCCGTCTGCTCGCCCTGCGCGCCATGCGGCAGGGCGGCGATGCCGACCTTGCCGCGCACCGGGCTGTCCGCGCCCTGCGCCAGCGCCCAGGCATAGGGCCAGTTGCGCATGAACACCGCGTTGCCGGACTGGAAGATGCCGCGCGCCTCCTCCTCCGTGTAGGTCAGCGCGCCTTCAGGGGCGATGCGGCCGATCCAGGCGGCGGCGCGGCCGATGGCCTCGGCGGCGCGAGGGTTGTCGATGGTGATGCCGCCCTCGTCGTCGATGATGGTGCCGCCGCCGGAGCTGGCCACCCATTCCAGGGCGTTCACCGTCAGCCCCTCATAGGCGCGGCCCTGGAACACGTAGCCCCAGAGGCCGTTGCCACCCGCCGCGCGCTCGGCCTCCTGGATGGCGCGCGCCGTCTCCTCCATCTCCGCCCAGGTGGCGGGGACGGGGCGGCCGTGCTTCTCCAGCAGGTCCTTCCGGTAGAACAGCACGCCGGCATCGGTGTAGAGCGGCATGGCGATCAGCCGGCCCTCCACCATGTTGTTCTCGATGATGGCGGGGAAATGCGCCGCCTCGGCGCCCTGGCTGTGCGGCTTCAGGTCGATGAAGTGGGTGGCGAGGATGCCGGGCCAGACCACGTCGAGCTGGTAGATGTCGATCTGCGAGGCGCCGCCGGCCAGCATCATCTGGTAGAGCGCCAGCCGCTCGCTGGCGGAATTGGGCACCGAGACGGTGCGTACCGTGTGGCCTGTCTGACGCGCCCAGGCCTCGGCGCCATCCCGGCACAGTTCCAGCTCCTGTCCCAGCGCGCCGCAGGAGATGGTGATCTCCACCGCCCGCGCCTGGGGGGAGAGGGGGCCGAGCCCGCCCAGCAGGGCCAGCAGGGCGATGATTCGCGACGCCCGGTTCAGGCGCATGACGGTGTCCTCCCAGCAAGGATCGGCGGGGCAGGCACCGGGCGGGGCACGAGGGCTGAAGCGCGGTGCCATCTTCCCAGGACCACGCGGCAGGCCGCGCGACGGGTTCCGGACAGGGCCCGGCCCGGCATTGGCCGCGGCAGGGGGCAGGAACCGCTACCTGCGCGAGCGGGAGGATGCAACCCACCGCCGGGAAGAAGCCTGTGCGGGAATGTCGGCGCCCAGCCGGGCGGGCATGAAAAAACCCGGCTCAGGGCCGGGCTCTCTCAGGAACGAACGGGGATGGAAGACGGGCTTACCAGCGGCCCGTGGCGCCCAGCGCGAAGGGGCTGCGCTCGCCCCAGGAATTCCAGGCGGCATACAGGCCAGGCGCCTCGTCGCGCCAGGTGTCGTCGCGGCGGCCCTCAACCGGGGCGGCGGCCTGGCGACGATCGGCGGCCGTGTCGGCGATGATCTTGGTACGGTCCATCATGGCTGCCCTCCTTTGATGAGGACACAATTAAGGCGAGGTGCTGCCTTATTCCAGCCCTAATTCGGCAAGGCGCGTCACGATCGCGCCATAATCTGGCGGAAATGGAGCCGATGAGGCTGCCCCTTGAGGCGCGAACGCCTGTTTCAGCGCCTTCCGCGAAGGAAAATACCGGTGAAAACAATGGCCTAGGATCGATGCACCCACTATGGCGCGGCTGCCACATTTTTACGGGAGGAAATGGAACCATCCGCACGCAGGGCGTGTCATCCCTCTTCATCATCAACCGAAGAGTGATTATTCTTCAGGAGGAGAGCGCGTAGGTTGGACTTCGCTGAGCGCGGCCACATTTCACCCTCAGCGGGGCGCGGCTGCCGGCCGTGCAAACGCCCTCGAGGGGGCGGAGGATTGTGACGCCCCGGAGGCGTGTCATGTTCCGGAGGCCAGTGGACGCCGGCGTGGCCCCGCCTGTCCCGGCGGGGCCGCGGGTTGTCAGGCCGGGAAGACCTCGCGCCCCTCGGCGGCGCCATGCAGGAGGTAGTGCATCAGCGGGTTCAGCCCGGCGGCGGTGACATCGGGGTTCGCCGCCAGATACGCATCCGTGCCGAAGGCCGCTCCGGGGTCACGCCCCTCGCGCCAGCCATTCTCGGCGTAGTGCCGCAACGGGTCTACTCTGGCCGCCGCCACATCCGGGTTGGCTTCCAGATAGAAGCTGCTGTCGAAGAAGGCATTCGGGTCGCGGCCCTCGCGCCAGCCGAAGGCATGGTAGTGGCTGCTGGGGTCCTGGCCGGAGGCCGCCACATCCGCATTGCCGGCAAAGTAGAAGCCGGCATCCACCAGCGGGTCCTGCGGCCCGGTGGCATGGGGGGTGGCGGCGGTGATGGCCCGGCCCTCGGCCTGGCCGAACTGCAGGTAGTGCAGCAACGGCTCCAGCCCGGCGGCGGCGACATCGGGGTTCGCCGCCAGATAGGCGTCGCTGTCGAAGCCCAGGCTGGGGTCGCGCCCCTCCCGCCAGCCGGAGGTCGTGTAGTGCGCCAGCGGCTCCACCGCCGCGGCGGCGACGTCGGGGTTCTGGTTGAGGTAGTACTCGACGCTGAACAGCGTGTTGGGATCGCGCCGCTCGGCCCAGCCGAAGGCCTGGTAGTGGCTCAGCGCATCGGCGCCGGCGGCCAGCACGTCGGGGTTCTGCGCCAGGTAGAAGGCGGGGTCGAAGCCGGAGGCCAGGATCGGCGGCTCCCGGTCCACGGTCATGGCCGCGGGCAGGGCGGTGAAGCCGCCGGGAAAGGCGCCATCCTTGCCGGGGGCGATGTCGGCCACCAGGCGCGTTCCGGCCGTGGTGCCGTCGGTGAACCACATCTCCCGCCCCGCTTCCTCGGTGACGGCGGAGAACAGCGCGCCGCCATCTCCGGTCGGCACCATGTCGGCGGCGAAGCGGGCGCCGGCGGGCAGGGCGATCAGCAGGCTGGTGCCCTCGGCCGTGCCGTCCGTCACCCACAACTCGCCCGAATCCTCCAGCGCCTGCTGCGCGGTGAACAGCATCCGCCCGTCGCCCAGGGCCTTGAAATTGGCGGGGGCGGAGCTCTGGGCGCCGGGCATGATGTCGCGCAGCAGGCCGGTGCCGGCCGCCGTGCCATCGGTGATCCAGGCCTCGATGCCGTGCTCGGCGTCGCCGGCGGCGAAGATGGCGCGGCCATTGCCCAGCGCCGTCAGCTCCTGCGGCCCCTGGCCGCTGTAGCCCGAGCCGAACTGACGCAGCAGGCCGGTGCCCCCCGGCGTGCCATCGGTGCCCCAAAGGGCGCGGCCCTCGGTGCCGTTGTCGGCGTAGAACACGGCCCGGCCGCCGCCGAGCGGCGTGAAGTCCGGGCTGCCGTAAAAGGGAAGCTCACCGGGCGGCAGGCCGATGAGGCGGCTGGTGCCCTCGGCCGTCCCGTCGGTGACCCAGATCTCGGTTTGCGGCAGCGGGCCGGAGCCCTGGAACAGGATGCGCCCATCGCCCAGCGCGGTCAGGCTGAGTGGCTCCGAGATGCCTTCGGCATTGGGGGTGGTGGCGATGGGACGGGTGCCGTCGGTCGTGCCGTCGGTGATCCAGAGCTGACCGCCGGCCGCCGGGTCATAGGCGGTGAAGACGGCGCGGCCATCGGGCAGGGGCGTGAAGGCGCCGGGGAAGGAGCCGACCGTCCCCGGCACCAGCTCCTTCAGCAGCCGGGTGCCCTCGGCGGTGCCGTCGCTCCGCCACAGCTCGGCGTTGAAATCCTCGCCCTGTGCGCTGAACAGCACGCTGCCATCGGCCATGGTGAAGAAGCCGAAGGGCGAGCCGCTGGCCGCGCCGGGCAGGATGTCGCGCAGCAGGGTGGTGCCCGCCTGGGTGCCATCGGTCACCCACAGCTCCTGGCCATGCGTACCATCATCGGCGGCGAAGAGCAGGCGGCCATTCAGCGTGGAGGTCAGCGACAGCGGAAAGGAACCTGCCGGCCCCGGCCGGATGTCGCGCAGAAGGACCGTGCCCTCGGCCGTGCCGTCGGTGCGCCAGAGCTCGGTACCATGATCAGTGTTGCCGGCCTGGAAAACATAACCGTCACGCAGGGGCATGCGTCGCTCCTCACTCTTGCCGTGCGGGGCAGGGGCGGCGTCCACGCAGCCGGCTCGCCTCCGCCTCTGCGCGCTTCTCCGCAGGATCGGCCGCCCGGGTCAACGACGGCGAAAGCGCAAGCTTGGGCGGCGGGCGGTGGTTGCCGGGCGAGCGGCAAGGGCGGTGCGTGGCCGGGAGGGAACCCCAGCGGCCCTTGCGGCGCAACGCCTGCGGGCGGTTCAGGCGCTTCCGCCGTTGCGCGGCCGCGCACCAAGAGGGCGCCGGAGGAGGGAGAATACTCCCCCGTTCATCGCCGAGATTTGCACGAGAACCACTTTTGTTTTGCGTTGCAATAACAACGCGCGGTTTCAGGCGATTCTTCTTTGTCTGCTGTGGTTGTGGAAGGAGGCGGCAGATCGCCAGATCTAGCCTGGCCGATTCGCGCGCCGCAGGTATCAGGTGATGGGGCAGCTGCCGCCATCGACGTTGATCGCCGTGCCGGTGATGTAGGAGGCGGCGTCGGAGGCGAGGAAGCAGGCGGTCTGGGCGAATTCCTCGGCCCGGCCGACGCGGCCGAGCGGCACGCCGCGCCCCATCTCGGCCAGCAGCGCCTCCAGCGGCTGGCCGGCGGCTTCGGCGCGGCGGCGCCACTGGTCGCTCTCGATCAGCCCCACCAGCAGCGCGTTGACCAGGATGCCGTGCGGCGCGCCCTCACCGGCCAGGATCTTGGTCAGCGCCAGCCCGGCGGCGCGGCTGACGGCGGTGGGCGCGCTGCCGGCGCGGGGTGCCTTGGCGCCGGTGTTCAGCACGTTGATGACGCGGCCCCAGCCGCGCTCGCGCAGCTGCGGCCACACCAGGCGCGTCAGCCGGATGGCGGCGAACAGCTTGAGGTCGAGATCCTCCTGCCAGATGGCATCCGTCACGGTCTCGAAGGCGCCGGTGCGGGAGATGCCCGCATTGTTCACCACGATGTCGATCCGCCCCAGCGCCGCCATGGCGCCGTCATGCCCGGCCTGGATGCCCCCGGCGGTGGCGACGTCGCAGGCGACCGTCGCCACCCGCCCTTGTGTTCCCGCTTCCCGGGCGGCGGCGCGGATCTCCTCCGCCGCGGCCTCCAGCGCCGCCTGCCCGCGCGCCAGGATGGCGACATCGGCGCCCGAGGCGGCGAAGCGCCGGGCCATGGCGAGGCCCAGCCCCTTGCTGCCGCCGGTGATGACCGCCGCGCGGCCCCGCAGACTGATCTCCATGATGCTCTTTTCTCCCGTTGTCGTCCCGCAGCCTGCCGCAGCGCGGCCGGTTGCGCCAGCGGGCGGGCCGGCGCCTCAGAGGGGGGCGCCTCAGAGCACGTCGAGGAAGGCCATCAGCCCCCAGGCGGCGGCCCCCAGCATGGCGACCCCCGCCACGTAATCCGCCACCTCGCGCCACAGCGGGTTGGGGGCGGCGGGCGGGGCGGGGCGCTGGCTGGGCTTGCGGTGGGTGCCGCCCTTGGGCGTGGCGGCCTTCGGGCGGCGGGGCGCCTTGGCGGCGGCCGTCTCCTGGCTCTTGGGGGAGCGCCGCCGGGGCGCGGGCCTGGAGGGCGTGCCGCCGGTCATGCCGCGTCTCCGGGCCGGGAGCGCGGAAGGGGAGAAAAAAACAGGGGAAGCGGCGAAGCGGACATGACGACCCTGAACGCTGGCAAGGAGAATGCGCGACAGGGTGGGAACAGATCAGGCCCGCCCCGTCAACCTTGGGCTTGGCCATAAGAAAAGGGCGCCCCCGAAGGAGCGCCCTGTTCATCGAGCGGAACAGGAAGGGGAGGGGGGAGATCCCTCGCCCGGCCGCGTTACTTTTCCCTCAGTTCCAGCCGGCGCGCTGCATGATCTGCAGGGCTTCGGGCGTCTTGTCGAGATTGCCGGCCGCGTTCACCGGCTCGGCGCGGAACTTGCCCATGGCGGCCAGAGCCGGGTGCAGCGGCGTATCGGCCACCACTGGATATTCCATGTTGCCGAGGGCGAAGGCTTCCTGCGCCTTGTGCGTCGTCATGAACTCCAGGAAGCGGATGGCATTGGCGCGGTTCGGCGCCGACTTCACCAGCCCGCCGCCCGAGATGTTCACATGCGTGCCGCGGTCGCCCTCCCCCTGGTTGGGGAAGATGACGCCGATGCGCTTGAACAGCGCCTGGTCCTCCGGCTTGTCGGAGCGGCCGTACTGGCCGAGATAGTAGCTGTTGGCGATGGCGATGCCGCACTGGCCGGAGGGGATGGCGCGGAACTGGTCGCGGTCGCCGCCCTGCGGGGGGCGGGCAAGGTTGGCCACCACGCCGCGCGCCCATTCCTCCGTCTTCTGCGGCCCGTCGGCCATCAGGACCGAGGCGCCGAGGCTGGTGTTGTAGGGATGCGCGCCGCTGCGCGTGCAGAGCATGCCCTTGAAGCGCGGGTCGGCCAGATCCTCGTAGCGGTTGAGCCCCTCGGGGCGGCCCTTCTCGCGGTCGTACATGATCAGGCGGGCGCGCTGGCTGAAGGCGAACCAGAGGCCCTGCGGGTCGCGCAGCCCGGCGGGCACCCGCTCGTTGATCACCGCGGAGCCGTGCGGCGCCAGGATGCCGGCCTGGGCGGCGCGGGCGAGGCGGGCGGCATCGACGGTGAGGAACACATCGGCCGGGCTGTTGGCGCCCTCGTTGCGGATGCGCTCGATCAGCTGGTCCGCCTGGCCCTCGATCAGCCGGACGCGGATGCCGGTCTCCTGGGTGAAGGCGTCGTAGAGGGCGCGGTCGGTGTCGTAGTGGCGGGCGGAGTAGAGATTGATCTCCCCCGCGTTCTGCGCCCGCACCGCCGCGGGGGCGGCAAGGGCGAGCACCGACAGGGCAGCGAGAATCTTCCGGCGGAGCATGGCGGTTCCTCGTGGTTCCGTGTTGCCGCGATGCCTATTTGAATTGCGAAGGGTTCGCAAGAAAATCCGGAGGCCGCGACCTGCCTCCCGGCGCGGAATGGGGAAGCCGGGGCGGTGGCGCCCCGGCTTCCAGGCTCAGCCCGCGGCGCGCAGCACCCGCAGCGGCAGCGGATGGCCGGCGAGCGGCAGCGCATCCCCGGCGGGCACGGAGGCGCCCGTCAGCAGGCAGCGCCAGGAGCGGCCGGAGAGCGCCGGGGGCAGCACCAGCCGCGTGTCGCCCCAGACGGTGTCGGGCACGGAAAGGGTCTCCCCGCGGCCCAGCAGCGGCACGGAGAGGCGCGGCACCGCCACCAGCAGGGCCTCGCCCGCCTCCTGGCGCAGGAAGGCCAGCATCGCCCCCGCCTGCGCCCCTTCCAGGGGCAGCGGGGTGTAGTGCCCGGCGGTGAACAGCGCCGGCGCCTCGGCGCGGGCCAGCAGGAGGCGGTGGATCAACGCCTGCTTCACCGTGCCCGAGGCCCAGTCGGCCAGCAGGCCAGCCGGCTCCGCATTCCGCGCCAGCGCGGCGCGGCGGGCGGCGTAGTCCACCGGGCGCCGGTTGTCCGGGTCCACCAGGGATTCGTCCCAGAACTCGGTGCCCTGATAGACATCCGGCACGCCGGGGCAGGTCAGGCGCAGCGTCGTCTGCGCCAGGCTCTTCAGCGCCCCCGGCAGGGCGATGCGCGCGGCGAAGCCCTGCAGCCCCGTGGCCAGGGCGGGGTGGGCCGCCACGTCCAGCACGCCGCGCAGGAAGCCGGCGGTGGCCTGCTCGTAGGCCTCGTCCGGCATGGCCCAGCCGGAGCGGCGCTTGGCCTCGCGCATCGCCTTCTGCAGCCAGCCGGAAAGCCGCTCCACCCAGGCCCCGATGCCGGCGCGGTCCGTCACCGGCAGGCCCAGCGGCCAGGAGGCGACGACCATCTGCAGCAGCATCACCGCGTCGCCGGGCGTGGGCGCCGGGCCGTCCGGCAGGTCCTGCACCAGCTCCCGGCTCTCGGCCAGGAAGCCGCGCAGCGCCGCCGCCCAGTCGTCGGGGATCTCGGACAGCACGGCGAGGCGCATCCGCACATCCTCGCCCCGCTTGTGGTCGTGCGTGGCGGTGGCGAGCAGCGCATGCGGCCACTCCGTGGCGCGCGCCGCCATCAGGGCGTGGAAGGTCTCCGGCGGCATGGCGAAGTGGCCGGGGTTGGAGCCCACCTCGTTGCGCGAGAGCAGCCTGCCGTAGCGGTAGAAGGCCGTGTCCTCCACCGACTTGGCGGCGGTGGGGGAGGAGAGCTGCTGGAAGCGCGTGCGCGCCACCAGCAGGGCGCGGCGGCTCTCGCCCGGCGGCCGCTCGCGCACCGGCTCCTCGGCCAGCCAGTAGAGCAGGTGGCTGAGCGCCGCGTGGTCGGTGGGCTTGAGGCTGGCGCGGGCGGCCTCGGCCGCCTGGCGCAGCACCGCCGCATCCTGCGCCGTCGGCGTGCCGTTGCGCACATAGACACGGTAGACGGGGAAGTGGACCAGGAGCTGCGCCAGCACCCGGCGGATGGCGTTGAAGGAGAAATCGCGCGAGCGCAGATGGCCGCGCGCCAGGTGGTGCAGGGCGCGGGCGCAGCCATCCAGCTCGGCGGCCAGGCTGTCACGCAGGATCTGCTTGCGCGCCTGGAACTCCTCGGCGTGGAAATCGGCCTCACTGCCGCTGGCCTCGCGCCAGAGGGCGGAGAGCGGCGCCTCGCCGGCCGTATCGTGCAGCACGGCGGAGACCTGGTCCATGAAGTCGTAGCCGGTGGTGCCGTCGGTCTGCCAGCGGGTCTCCAGCCGCTCGCCGGGGGCGAGGATCTTCTCGATCAGGATGTAGGGCGGGCCGGACGGCGCTCCGGCCGGGCGGCGGTGCCCGGCGCTCTCCATGCGGCGGCGCAGCTTGCGGCAATAGCCGCCAGGGTCGGCCAGGCCGTCGACATGGTCGATGCGCACGCCGTCGATCAGCCCCTCGGCGTAGAGGCGCAGGATCAGCTCATGCGTGGCGTCGAACACCTCCGGCTCCTCGGCGCGCAAGCCGGCGAGACCGGTGACGTCGAAGAAGCGGCGCCAGTTGATCTCGTCCGTCGCGGTGCGCCACCAGGCGAGGCGGTAGTTCTGCCGCTCCAGCAGCGCGTGCAGGCGGGCGGCGCCGGTCAGGCTCTTCGTGTCGTGCTCCGCCAGGCCGTCCCGGTCCTCCAGGATGCTCTCGGCGTCGCGCGGGGCGATGGGGAAGCGGTTGTCGAAATAGGCGACCGCGAGGCCGGTGGGGCCTTCCTTCACCAGGCGCAGCTCGCCTTCCGCCAGCGCCTCGCCATAGGGGCGGCCGAGGAAGGGGGCCAGCATGCGGCCCTTCAGCGTCGGGTCGTCCGAGTTCCAGTCGATGTCGAAGAAGCGGGCGTAGGCGCTCTCCATCCCGCGGGCCAGCACGTCCTGCCACCAGGCATTGTGCGGGCCGTCCACCCCCATGTGGTTGGGCACGATGTCGAGCAGCAGCCCCATCCCCTCGGCGCGCAGCGCGGCCACCAGGCGGCGCAGCGCCGGCTCGCCGCCCAGGGCGGGGTTGATCGCGTCATGCGCCGTGATGTCGTAGCCATGGGTGGAGCCGGGCGCGGCCGGCAGCAGCGGCGAGGCGTAGAGGTGGCTCACCCCCAGCCGCGCCAGGTAGGGGACGATGGCCACCGCGTCATCCAGCGTGAAGCCGGCGTGGAACTGGATGCGGTAGGTGGCGCGGGGGTGGGTGGTGGCGGCCGGGTGGGGCTGCGCGTGGTCGCTCATGGGGCTCTCCGCGCCCGGGCGAGGCCCCGCAGGCGCTGTTCGATCGCGGGGTCGTGGAACAGGCGCTCCACCGGTGGGTGCAGCCGGCGGCGCCAGTTGGGGTGCTCGTCAATGGTGCCGGGCATGTTCGGCTGCTCCACCGCCGCCACGGCGTCCTCCAGCGGCAGCAGGGCCAGGGCGCAGCGGGCGCGGCCGATATAGGCGGCGGCGGCATCGGCCACCCGCGCCCCCGCCTCCGGGCCGGGCACCGGCCCCTCGGCCACGCCGGCCTTGCGAAAGGCCTCCCACAGCTTCGGCCGTTCCGCCGCACGCGTCTCGGCCTGGCCTTCCAGCGTGGTGCCGAGCGTCTCGCGCCAGAGCAGGTCGCGCCCTTCCCACCAGCCGGCGACGGTGGGCAGGTCGTGGGTGGAGGTCATGGAGACGGCCTCGCGCGTCCAGCGCGCCGGGTCCTTGAAGGACTTGCCGCTCTGCTCGAACCACATTACCCGCATGCCGGCGAGGCCGGCATTCTGCAGCTTCGGCCGGAAGCCCTCCGGCACGGTGCCGAGGTCCTCGCCGATGGCGATGGCCTTGTGGCGGTGCGATTCCAGCGCCACCAGCCGCAGCATGTCTTCCAGCGGGTAGCGCAGGTAGCAGCCGGCGGCGGGACCCTCGCCCTGCGGCACCAGCCAGAGCCGGCGCAGCCCCAGCACATGGTCCAGCCGCACGCCGCCCGCGTTGCGGAAGGCGGCGCCCAGCATCTCGCGGAAGGCGGCGAAGCCGTTGGCGGTCAGCCCGTGCGGCGAATAGGTGGTGATGCCCCAGCTCTGGCCCTTCGCGTTGAAGATGTCGGGCGGGGCGCCGATCTCGACGCCGGAGAGGAACTCGGTCTGCCGCGCCCAGGCATCGGCGCCGCCGCCATCGACGCCGATGGCGAGGTCGGCGATCAGGCCGATGCGCGCGCCGCCCTCCCGCGCCGCGCGCTGCGCCGCCGAGAGGCCACGGTCGGCCAGGAACTGCGCGAAGGCATGGAACGCCACCTCCTCGGCCTGCGCCTCGGCGAAGGCGGCCACCTCCGGGCTCTCGGGGTCGCGCAGGGCGGCGGGCCAGTCGCGCCAGTGCCAGCGCGCCGGGCCGGCGGCGAGCTGCGCGGCGTGCAGCGCCTCGAACCGGGCATGGCGCGTGAGCGAGGTGCCGCCCTCGGCCAGGAAGCGCGCAAAGGCCGCATGCGCCTCGCCGGGTGGCGCCTCGCGGAAGGCGCGGTGGATCTGCCGCAGCCGGGCCAGCCGGGCGGCGGCCACGGCGGGCCACTCCACCATCGGCAGCGCTTCCAGCCGCGCCCAATCGGCGGCCAGCTCCGCGCCGAAGGGCGGCAGGCCGGGCAGCAGGTCCTCGCCATCGGCGTGGCGCACATCGAGCCAGAGGCGGCTGGAGGGCGCATAGGGGCTGCTGCGGCTGGGGTCGGCGCTGAACTGCGCGTGCACGGGCGAGATCGCGACGGCATCGGCCCCCTGCGCCGCCGCCGCGGCGGCGAAGGTGCACAGCGCGGCGTAGTCGCCGACGCCGCCATCGCCGCTGCGCTTCAGCGAGTAGAGTTGCACCGCCAGTCCCCAGGCGGCCTGGCCCTCGCAGGCATCCTCGATGCGGTGGCCATGCGCGGGCGCCACGGCCAGGGTCAGGGCCTGGCCGGAGAGTTCCAGCGTGTAGTAGCCGGGCAGGGCGGGGGCGGCGAGGCGCGCGCCGCCCGGCGCGGCCTCGGCCATGCCTTCCACCTGGGTGCCATCCTCGGCGGTCAGGCTGTAGCGTCCGGGCGGCAGCGGCAGGCGGATGTCGATGCCGGGCTCGGCCGTTCGCAGCGGCGGCAGGGCGCGGTGCGCGGCGCGGAACCGGGCGGCGCTGTCGCGCAGCGCGCCCTCGCCATCGGCCGGCAGGCCCAGCGCGCCCAGCACGCTGCGCAGCGTCTCGGGCGTGGTCTGGTGCCTGCGGCCGTTGGCGTCCTCCCAGTCGATCATCAGCCCGACGGCGCGGGCCAGGCGCCGCAGGGCAGGGTCCTGGCTCATGCCGCGGGCTCCTGCAGCCAGGCGATGGCGGCGCGGGGCCCGATGCCGTTCTCGGCCACCGCGGCGCCGAGGCCGGGCAGCGATTCCGCCAGCAGCGTGCCGGGGCCGGGCTGGGCGGGGATGGCGGTGTCGCCGAACTGCGCCAGGATGGTCAGCACCGAGCCATCCCCCAGCTTCCACTGCGCCCGCACGCCATGGGTGCCCAGCGCCTCGGCGCCGAGCGAGCGTGCCTCGGCCAGATACGGGGCGAGGCGGCGGGCGCGCAGCTTCAGCAGGTCGGTGACGAAGCGCTCCGCCTCCGCCTGGGCCGGCTTCTCGCGCTCCGAGAGGTCGAGGCGGCTGGCCTCGAAGGTGCCGGGGGCGTTGGGGTCGGGGATGCGCTCGCGCTTCTCCGGGTCGGCGAAGGCGGCGAACTTGGCGAATTCCTTGCGGCGCCCCTCGCGCACCGCCTTCGCCAGATCCTCCGAGGGGAAGCCGGTGAAGAACAGGAAGGGGCGCTCGGAGAAGAACTCGTCGCCCATGAACAGCATCGGCACCTGCGGCGCCAGCAGCTTCAGCAGCAGCGCGGCGCGCACCGCATCGGCAGGGGCCAGGGTGTAGATGCGGTCGCCGAAGGCACGGTTGCCCACCTGGTCGTGGTTCTGCAGCGCATTGACGAAGGCCGAGGGCGGCAGGTGGCCGCTCGGCTTGCCGCGCGCATGGCCGAGATTGGCCGATTCCTCGCCCTGGTAGACGAAGCCCTCCGCCAGCGAGCGGGCCAGGTGCCCGGCCGGGCGGTCGGCATAGTCGGCGTAGTAGGCATCCGTCTCGCCGGTCAGCAGCACGTGCAGGCAGTGGTGCGCGTCGTCGTTCCACTGCGCGTCGAAGTCGTGCTCCAGCAGCGTGGCGTCGTTGTTCTCGTTCTCCAGCACCAGGTAGACGCGGCGGCTGCCGGCGGCCTCGCGCACGCGGCGGGACAGCTCGGGCAGGAAGCTGGCATCCGGGATGGCGTGCACCGCGTCCAGCCGCAGCCCGTCGAAGCGGTACTCGGTCAGCCAGAAGATGGCGTTCTCGATGAAGAAGTCCCGCACCGGCGTCTCGCGGAAGTCGATCGCGTCGCCCCAGGGGGTGCTGACATCCTTGCGGAAGAAGTCCGGCGCGATGCTGTGCCAGTAATTCCCCGACGGGCCGAAATGGTTGTAGACCACGTCCAGCATCACCGCGAGGCCATGGCCATGCGCGGCATCGACCAGCGCCTTGAGGTCGTCCGGCGTGCCGTAGGTCTCGTCCGGCGCATAGGGCAGCACGCCGTCATAGCCCCAGTTGCGGCTGCCGGCGAAGTCGTTCACCGGCATCAGCTCGATGGTGTTGACGCCGAGCGCCGCCAGGCGCGGCAGCTGCGCCATGATGCCGCGGAAGCCCCCCATGGCCCCGGCGTGCAGCTCATAGACCACGCTCTGCGGCCAGGGGTGGGTGCGCCAGTCGCCCTGCTTCCAGCGATAGGCGAAATGGTCCACCACCACGCTCCAGCCATCCACGTCGCCATCCTGGGCGTGCGAGGCGGGGTCGGGCACGGTGGGGCCGTTGCCCAGGGCATAGCGGTAGCGGGTGCCGGGCGGCGCCGGCACGGTGCATTCCCACCAGCCATCGGCGGCGGCCTGCATCGGCACCGGCTCGGCGTCGCGGCGTTCCAGGGTGACCCCCGGCTGACCGGGAGCCCAGAGGCGGAAGCCGGTCTGCCCGCCGGCATCGGGCGAGGGGCCGTAGGAGAAGCGTCGCGTCATCCGGGATGATCCTCAAGGGGCGGCAATGCCACCAGCAGACGGGCGGAACGTGCGGCCAGACGCAGGGTTGCGCCGCCCACCGGATGGCCGGGCGCCTCCGGCTCGGCGCTGTCGAGCACCGAGATCCAGGCCAGGGCGGGGGAGGGCAGCGTCACCACCCGGTCCCGCCCGGAGGCGTTCAGCAGCAGCAGCGTCACTTCCACCCCCTCGCTCTCCGCCCCCTCGCCGCGGGCCGGGCCGGCACGCCGCAGCAGCAACACGCGGCCCTCGGGATCGTTCCAGCGCTCCGGCGTCATCGGCGCGCCATCGGCGTCGAACCAGGCGGTGTCGGGCATGCCGGGCAGGGGCTCGGTCTGCCCGTGGCGGAAGACGGGGCTGCGCAGGGTGGGGTGCTGGCGGCGCAGCGCGGCGGCGCGGGCGGTGAAGGCGGCCAGCTCCTGCCCCGCCGGGGTGGCGGCCAGCGCCCAGTCGAACCAGGACACCTCATTGTCCTGGCAATAGGCGTTGTTGTTGCCGCGCTGGGTGCGGCCGAACTCGTCGCCGCCGAGCAGCATGGGGGTGCCGTGCGCGGCGAGCAGCGTCAGCAGCATGGCGCGCTTCAGCCGGCCGCGCAGCTCCAGGATGTCGGGGTCGTCGGTCGGGCCTTCCACGCCCCAGTTGGCGCTGAAATTCTCGCCATGCCCGTCGCGGTTCTCCTCGCCATTGGCCTCGTTGTGCCGCTCCGCGTGGCTGACGAGGTCCTCCAGCGTGAAGCCGTCATGCGCGGCGACGAAGTTGACCGAGGCCCAGGGGCGGCGGCGGCGCTTCTCGAACAGGTCGCCGGAGCCGGAGAGGCGGGCGGCGAGATCGGGGCGCAGCCCCGCATCGCCGCGCCAGAAGCGGCGGACCCCGTCGCGGAAGCGGTCGTTCCATTCCGAGAAGCCGGGGGGGTGGTGGCCGAGCTGGTAGCCGCCCGGCCCGATGTCCCAGGGCTCGGCGATCAGCTTCAGGCGGGAGAGCACCGGGTCCTGGCGGATGGCGTCGAAGAAGCCGGAGCCGGGGTCGAAGCCGTTGTTGCCCTCCCGCCCCAGCGTGCTGCACAGGTCGAAGCGGAAGCCGTCCACGCGGTAGGCGGTGGCCCAGTGGCGCAGGCTGTCCATCACCATCTGCAGCACGCGCGGGTGGGCGAGGTTCACCGTGTTGCCGCAGCCCGTCTCGTCGATGTAGCGCCGTTCCTCGCCGGGCTGCAGGCGGTAGTAGCTGGCATTGTCGAGGCCCCGCCAGGAGAGGGTGGGGCCGAGCCCATCGCCCTCGCAGGTGTGGTTGTAGACCACGTCGAGGATCACCTCGATGCCGGCGGCGTGCAGCCGGCGGATGGCGACGCGGATCTCGTCCAGCCCGCCGCTGGCGAGATAGGCGGGCTCCGGCGCGAAGTAGGAGAGGGGGGAGTAGCCCCAGTAGTTGCGCAGGCGCTTCTCCACCAGGAAGCGGTCCTGCAGGAAGGCCTGCACCGGCAGAAGCTCCACCGCCGTGACGCCGAGCTTCAGCAGGTGCTCGATCATCGGCGGGCTGGCCAGGGCGGCAAAGGTGCCACGCTCGCGGGGCACCAGATCCTCCCGCCGCATGGTCAGGCCACGCAGATGCGCCTCGTAGATCACCGTGCGGTCCCAGGGCACGGCGGGGGGGCGGTCGTCGCCCCAGTTGAAGGCGTCGTCCACCACCACGCCCTTCGGCATGGCGGCGGCGCTGTCCCGCCGGTCGAAGCTGAGGTCGGTGCGGCCGGGGCCGTGGCGGTGGCCGAACAGCGCGTCCGACCAGCGCAGGGTGCCGGAGAGCTGCCGCGCATAAGGGTCGAGCAGCAGCTTGTTCGGGTTGAAGCGGTGGCCCTGCTCCGGGTGGTAGGGGCCGTGCGCGCGGTAGCCGTAGATCAGCCCGGGGCGTGCCTCGGGCAGGTAGCCGTGCCACACCTCGTCCGTGCATTCCGGCAGGGGGAGGCGCGCCATCTCCTTGCGGCCCGAGGGATCGAAGAGGCACAGCTCCACCCGGGTCGCATGGGCCGAGAAGACGGCGAAGTTGATCCCCAGCCCGTCCCAGGTGGCGCCGAGCGGGTCGGGACGGCCCGGCAGCAGCCAGTCGGGGAGCAGGGGCAAGGGATCAGCCCTCCGGCGTCAGCACCAGCGTGGACAGGCCCGGCAGTTCCAGCGCCAGCGAGGCCTCGAAATCGTGCGAGGCGATCGCCTGCGCCTGCACGCGGCCGCCATTGCCGCCATTGGCGCCGCCATAGATGGCCGCGTCCGAGTTGAACACCTCGCGCCAGGCGCCGTCCAAGGGCACGCCGAGGCGGTAGGCCGTGCGGTTTACCGGCGTCAGGTTGCAGACCACCAGCGCCGGCGCGCTGCCCTCCGGCCCCAGCCGCAGGAAGGCCAGCACGCTGTTCACGGCATCGTCCATCACCACCCAGCGGAAGCCGGCCGGGTCGCAATCCAGCGCGTGCAGGGCGGGCAGCGTGGCGTAGAGGCGGTTGAGGTCGCGCAGCAGGCGTTGCAGGCCGGCATGGCGCGGGTCGTCCAGCAGGTGCCAGTCCAGCGAGCGGTCGTGGTTCCACTCCCGCACCTGGGCGATCTCGCCGCCCATGAAGAGCAGCTTCTTGCCCGGATGCGTCCACATGAAGGCCAGGTAGGCGCGGAGATTGGCGAATTTCTGCCACTCGTCGCCCGGCATCTTGCCGATCAGCGAGCCCTTGCCGTGCACCACCTCGTCATGGCTCAGCGGCAGCATGAAGCGCTCGGAATAGGCGTAGACCATGCCGAAGGTCATGCTGCCATGCTGGTACTGCCGGTAGATCGGGTCGCGCTCCATGTAGTGGAGCGTGTCGTGCATCCAGCCCATGTTCCACTTGAAGTCGAAGCCCAGGCCGCCCTCGCTGGCCTTGCGGGTGACGCCGGGGAAGGCGGTGCTCTCCTCGGCGATCAGCAGCTTGCCCGGGCAGCGCTCGGCGACGACGTTGGAGAGTTCCTGGAGGAAGGAGATGTTCTCCAGGTTCTCCCGCCCGCCATGGATGTTCGGCACCCACTCGCCATGCTTGCGGCTGTAGTCGCGGTAGAGCATCGAGGCCACGGCGTCGACGCGCAGCGCGTCCACCCCGTAATGCTCCAGCCAGTGCAGCGCGCTGCCGATCATGAAGTTCCGCACCTCGCGCCGGCCGAGGTTGTAGATCAGCGTGTTCCAGTCCTGGTGGAAGCCCTCGCGCGGGTCGGCGTGCTCGTAGAGCGCGGTGCCGTCGAAGCGGGCCAGGCCGTGCGTGTCGGTCGGGAAGTGCGCCGGCACCCAGTCGAGGATCACGCCGATGCCGGCCTCATGGAAGCGCTCCACGAGGCGCGCGAAATGCTCCGGCGGGCCGAAATCGCCCTGCGGCGCGAACTGCCCGAGCGGCTGGTAGCCCCAGGAGCCGCCGAAAGGATGCGCCATGACGGGCAGGAACTCGACATGGGTGAAGCCCATCTCCCGCACATAGGGGATCAGCTTGTCGCCCAGCTCCTCCCAGGAGAGGGGAGCATTGCCCTCGCCGCGCATCCAGGAGCCGGCATGCACCTCGTAGACAGCCATGGGGCGCGTCGCCGGGTCGCCGGGCGGGATCTCGCGCGGCGCCGCGCGGATGGCCGCGGTATCGGCCACGATCGAGCCGGTGGCAGGGGCGGGCTCGGCCTGCCAGGCCACGGGGTCGGCCTTCAGCGGCAGGATGCTGCCATTCGGGTCCAGCAGCTCGAACTTGTAGACGGCACCGACGCCGAGGCGGGGGATGAAGATCTCCCACACCCCGCATTCCTGGCGCAGCCGCATCGGGTTGCGGCGGCCATCCCAGCTGTTGAAATCACCCACCACCGAGACACGCTTGGCATTGGGCGCCCAGACGGCGAAGCGCACGCCGGGCACGCCCTCCACCTCCATCGGGTGGGCGCCAAGGCAGCGGGCGATATCCTGGTGGGTGCCCTCCTTCAGCAGGTGGATGTCCAGCTCGCCGAGGAGCGGGCCGAAGGCGTAGATGTCCTCCGCCTCCTGCACCACGCCGCCCCAGTCGATGTGCAGCCGGTAGTTCCCGGCCGGCACCGGGCCCTCGAACAGGCCGGTGGCGTGGAGCGGCGTCAGCGGATGCAGGGTGCCATCCTCCGCCACCGCCGAGACGGCGGTGGCGCCGGGCAGCATGGTGCGCACCACACGCCCTGCCGGGGTGTCATGCGGGCCCAGCGCGGCGAAGGGGTCGCCATGGCGGCCCTCCGCCAGGGCGTGGATGGCCTCGGGGGGCAGCGTGGTCTCGGCCATGCGTCAGTCCTTCGCCGGGAGGCGCTGCGCCAGCTCATCCAGCCCACGCATCGGGATGCGCAGCCAGGCGGGGCGGTTGGCGGCCTCGTAGCAGATTTCGTAGGCGGCCTTTTCCAGCAGGAAGAGGTCGAGCAGCGCCGTCTCCGCCTCCGGCCGCACCCAGGGGCGCGGCGTCTCGGCATGCACGGCGCGGTAGGCGTCGAGGAAGGCGGCGCTGGCGCGGCTGTGGAACTCCTCCAGCAGCACCGCCGGGCGGCCATCGCCTTCCGGCGCGGCAGCCTGCAGCTCCGGCATCACCGTGGCCACGGCATAGTCGAAGGAGCGCAGCAGCCCGGCCACGTCGCGCATCGGCGAGGATTTGGCGCGGCGCTGCGCCAGGGTCTTGGCCGGCTCGCCCTCGAAGTCGATGATGCAGGCATCGCCCTGCACCACCAGCACCTGGCCGAGATGGAAGTCGCCATGGATGCGCGTCTTGAGCGCGCCCTCGGCGGCGGCGGCGAGGCCATCGACCGAGGCCAGCAGCGCGGCCTTGCCCTCCAGCAGCCGGGCGGCGCGCTCGGCATCCTCGGGGCTGGCCCAGTCCTTCACGCCGCCGATGGCGCGCAGCGCCGCCTCGATCTGGGTGCGGGCGCCCTTGGCCCAGCCGCGCGCATCCTTCTCCGTGGCCGGCTCCGGGTTGAAGGCGGCGTCCTCGCTCTCCTCGGCCAGCAGCGCGTGCATTTCCGCCAGGCGCCGGCCGAGGGCGGTGGCGAACATGGTGTAGTTGGAGAACACGTCCTCCTGCTCGCCCGCCGGCCCCTTGGTCATGGCGATCTGGCCGACGGTGCGGGTCAGGTAGTCGGTGGTCCAGCCCCAGCCATCGCCCTGGTTGCGGACGAAGCCCTGCACGACCACGAGGGTGCGCGGCGTGCCGTCCGGCGTCACCCGCACCACCTCGCCCAGCAGCGGTGCGGTCTGGCCGAACCCCTTCTCGGTGAGATGGCGGGTCATCTCCGTCTCGGGGCTGATGCCTTCGGTGACGCGGCGGACCAGCTTCAGCACCGCGTGCTCGCCGATGATCAGCGAGGAGTTGGACTGCTCGGCCGAGAGGCGGCGGATCTCCGCATCCTGCGGAATGTCCATCCCCTCCAGCAGGGAGGTGGGCAGGAAGCGGATCTCGCCCTCGGAGAGCGGCATCACCGCCTTCTCGCGCAGGCCGCGCAGCACCGACCAGGGCAGGACGTCGAGCGCGAAGGCATCCGTCAGCACGCCGACGCGGCGGCCGCGGCGGATGCGGGCGAGCGCCAGCTGCTGCGGCAGCGCGGCGCTCGTCTCATCCTCCCAGGCGATGCCGAGGGGCAGCAGGTAGCGCGCCTGGCCCTCGCCCTCGGGCACCTCCACCTCGGCCAGCAGCACCTCGACGGTGCGGCCGGCGAGCGCCTCGGCGAAGGCGAGGCGCGGCTGCAGCGCGCCGCCGCCATCCTTGCCGGCGAACCAGCGGCGCTTGGCGAGGTACTTGGGCAGGGCGTCCTGCTCCAGCACCTTGCGGGAGGCGGGTGCCAGCACCTCGTTGAGGCCGCTGCGCATCACCAGCGTGGAAAGCTCGGTCATGGGTTCGGGGGCCGGTGTGTGCCAGGTGGGCATGGCGGCTTCCGTGGCCAGCACGAACCAGTAGAAGCCATAAGGGGGAAGGGTCAGCAGGTAGGTGAGCTGCCCGATCGGCGGGAAGGAGGTGCCGCCGAGCAGCTCCACCGGCACGCGCCCGGCGAATTGCGAGAGGTCGAGCTCCACCGCCTGCGCGCTGCGCGAGAGGTTGCAGACACAGAGAATGGTCTCGCCCTCATGCTCGCGCAGATAGGCCAGCACCTTGCGGTTGCCGGGATACAGGTAGCCGAAGCTGCCGCGGCCGAAGGCCTTGTGGCGCCGCCGCACCGCCAGCATCCGCCGCGTCCAGTTCAGCAGCGAGTGCTGGTCGGCCGACTGCGCCTCGACGTTCACCGCCTCGAAGCCGTAGACCGGGTCCATGATAGCGGGCAGCACCAGCTTGGCCGGGTTGGCGCGGGAGAAGCCGCCATTGCGGTCGGGCGACCACTGCATCGGCGTGCGCACGCCGTCGCGGTCGCCGAGATGGATGTTGTCGCCCATGCCGATCTCGTCGCCGTAATACATCACGGGCGTGCCGGGCATGGAGAGCAGCAGCGAGTTCATCAGCTCGATGCGGCGGCGGTCATGCTCCAGCAGCGGCGCCAGGCGGCGGCGGATGCCGAGGTTGATGCGCGCCCGCTTGTCGGAGGCATAGGTCTCCCACAGGTAGTCCCGTTCCTTGTCGGTCACCATCTCGAGCGTCAGCTCGTCATGGTTGCGCAGGAAGATCGCCCACTGGCAGTTGTCGGGGATCTCGGGCGTCTGCCGCAAGATGTCGGTGATCGGGAAGCGGTCTTCCTGCGCCATCGCCATGTACATGCGCGGCATCAGCGGGAAGTGGAACGACATGTGGCATTCGTCGCCATCGCCGAAATACTGCTGCGTGTCCTCCGGCCACTGGTTGGCCTCGGCCAGCAGCATGCGGCCTGGCGCATGCGCGTCGAGCGCCGCGCGGATCTTCTTCAGGACGACATGCGTCTCGGGCAGGTTCTCGTTGTTGGTGCCGTCCCGCTCGATCAGGTAGGGGATGGCGTCCAGCCGCAGCCCGTCCACGCCGGCATCGAGCCAGAAGCGCATGACGGAGAGCACTTCCTTCATCACCTGCGGGTTGTCGAAGTTCAGGTCCGGCTGGTGGCTGTAGAAGCGGTGCCAGAAATAGGCGCCGGCCACCGGGTCCCAGGTCCAGTTCGACTTCTCCGTATCCAGGAAGATGATACGGGTGCCGTCGTACTTCTTGTCGGTGTCGGACCACACGTAGTAGTCGCGGTGCGCCGAGCCGGGCTTGGCGCGGCGCGCGCGCTGGAACCAGGGGTGCTGGTCCGAGGTGTGGTTGATGACCAGCTCGGTGATGACGCGGATGTTGCGCGCATGGGCCGCGGCGATGAACCGCTTGATGTCGGCCATCGAGCCGTATTCGGGATGGACGGCCTTGTACTCGGCGATGTCGTAGCCGTCGTCGCGCCGCGGCGAGGGGTAGAAGGGCAGCAGCCAGACCGCGTCCACGCCGAGAGAGGCGATATAGTCGAGCTTCGCCATCAGGCCGGGCAGGTCGCCCACGCCGTCATCGTTCGAATCAAAGAACGACTTGATGTGGAGCTGGTAGATCACCGCATCCTTGTACCAGAGCGGATCTTCCGGCATGTGCGGCTTGTCGTTACGCGGCATGGATCAGGCCTTGTCGGCGGCGCGGAGGCGCCAGATGGCGAAGGGCATGGCGTGCGGGTCGAGGCGGAGGCGGCGGTGGGTGCCCTGCCACACCTCCTCACCGCCCTGCATCAGGTTCTCGGCGACGAGGCCGGCGCCGTTCGGCAGGCCCATCGCGTACTGGGGCAGCTCGATATGGCTCTCCAGCGCCTGGTGCGGGTCCATCGAGACCGCGACCAGGACGACGTTCTCCCGCTCCGGCGTCATCTTCACGTAGAGCAGGATGCCCTCGTGGTTGGAGCGCAGGAAGGTGACGCCGAGATGCGAGTGCAGCGCCGGATTCTGCCGGCGGATGCGGTTCAGCGCGGTGATCTCGCCGGTGATGTTGCCAGGGCGGTCATAGTCCCACACCTTGATCTCGTACTTCTCGCTGTCGAGGTACTCTTCCTTGCCCGGCACGGGCCGCGCCTCGCACAATTCGAAGCCGTTGTAGACGCCCCAGAGGCCGGAGAGGGTGGCCGCCAGCGCGGCGCGGATCAGGTGCCCGGGCCGGCCGCTGTTCTGCAGGAAGACCGGGTTGATGTCGGGCGTGTTGACGAAGAAATGCGGCTTGAAGAAGTCGCGCACCGGCGGCTGGTTCAGCTCCTCCAGGTACTGCTGCATCTCCCAGGCGGTGTTGCGCCAGGTGAAGTAGGTGTAGGACTGGCCGAAGCCCACCTTGGCCAGCCGGTACATCACCTTCGGCCGCGTGAAGGCCTCGGAGAGGAACACCACCTCCGGATCGCGCGCCCGCACCTCGCCGATCATCCACTCCCAGAAGGGCAGGGGCTTGGTGTGCGGGTTGTCGACGCGGAACAGCTTGACGCCCTCGCCCACCCAGAACAGCACGATGTCGCGCAGCGTCAGCCACAGGGCCGGCATGGCGCCGGGCTTGTAGAAATCGACGTTGACGATGTCCTCGTACTTCTTCGGCGGATTCTCGGCGTAGCGGATGGAGCCGTCCGGGCGCCACTCGAACCATTCCGGGTGGTCGCGCAGCCACGGGTGGTCGGGCGAGCACTGGATGGCGAAGTCCAGCGCCAGCTCCAGCCCGTGCTGCGCGGCGGCGTCCCGCAGGCGGCGGAAATCCTCGATGGTGCCGAGCTCGGGGTGCACGGCGTCGTGCCCGCCCTCCTCGGAGCCGATGGCGTAGGGGCTGCCCGGATCGTCCGGCCCCGGCGTCAGCGTGTTGTTGCGCCCCTTGCGGTTCTTCTTGCCGATCGGGTGGATGGGCGGGAAGTAGAGCACGTCGAAGCCCATGTCCCGCACCCGGGGCAGAGCGCGGATCACGTCGTCGAAGGTGCCGTGGCGGTTGGCGTCGCCGCTCTGCGAGCGCGGGAAGATCTCGTACCAGGAGGAGAAGCCGGCGGCGCGGCGCTCCACATCCAGCGGCAGCGGGGCCTCGCGCACGCGGAAGGGGCGGTCATCGGCCAGCGTCATCAGCCGCACCGTCTCGGGCGCGGTGAACAGGGCCACGGCCGTCGCGTCGTCGGCGCTGCGGAGCTGCGCGACCAGCCCGGCCAGCGCCTCCGCCTCGGCGCCGGAAAGGCGCGGCTGCGCCTTCTCCAGATGGATCAGCCCCTCCTGCCGCTCCAGCGCGATGCGCACGCCGGCGGCATGCTTCTTGGTGATCTCGTCGCGGAAGGCGGCGTAGTGGTCGACCCAGGCCTCCACCGTGTATTCGTGCCGGCCCACCCGCTCGGGCACGAAGGCGGCGGTGTAGATGTCGTTCACCGTGTGCACCATCGGCACCTCGCGCCAGCCCTCGGCGTCGGCGGCGCGCCAGAGCAGGCGGACGGCGATCTTGCCGTGCCCCTCGGTGAACACGTCGGCGGTGACGATCACCGCCTGGCCCACCGGGCGCTTCACCGGGAAGCGGCCCATGTCCACGGCCGGCTGCATGGCCTCGATGGCGATGCGGGGCGCCGAGATGGCCTGGCCGACGGCCTCTCCCTCATCGGCCAGAGGCAGCTGGATATCGGCCACGTCGTCGATCGGCATGCTGCGGATTTCTCCCGGCGCCAGCGCAAGCCGGCCCTCGGCGGTGATGGCGTTCTGCGGCAGGCTGCCCGGCCGGGGCAGCAATCCGGTGACCTGCGCGGCGGAGAGTTTCGCGGGGTGGCGCAGGGAGGGGTTCGCCAGCACCACCATCCGGCTGTCCGCAGCCTCGCGCAGCAGCGCCACCGGCGCATGCGGGGCGGAGAGCAGGGCTGGCGCGGCGCGGCCCTGCGCGGCGGGCAGCCGGGCACGCTCCGCATTGGCCTCGCGCACCGCCCCCGTCAGGTCCAGCCTTGGCGCGCGGCGCAGCGCGGCGAAATCGCGGGCCTCGCCAGCGCCCTGGCCCATGCGATGGATGGCACCATACTCATAGCCCATCGGCAGCATCCAGGCCGTGCCGGAGAGGGTCGCGAAGCGCAGGGCGCGCAGCGCGGCGCGGCCAGCCTCGGCACGGTCTGCATGGCGGGTGGCGAGGCGCGGGGCGAAGGGCGCCTCCGGTGCCGCCAGCAGCGGCGCCACGGGGGCGAGGCGGCTTACCTCGTCCGGCCACCACGCGGCCGAGAAGTCCCACCAGGGCAGGGAGGATGCCACGAGGTCGAAGCCAGCGCCCGCCAGCCCCGGCACTGCGCCGGCCGGCAGGCCGGGCGCCCAGGCGATGAAGGCCGTATCCGGCGCCGCCTCCCGCGTGGCGGAGATCAGCGGCTGCCAGAACGCCTTCCCCGCGCCGGGCGAAAGGCAACGAAAGCCGGCGATGCCGGCCTGCGCCCATTCCACGAGCCGGGCGGCCCACCACGACCGGAGGGCGGCCGGCGCGGGATCGGCCAGCGCCACCCCCGGCTGGCCGCGCGGGTCCGGCGGCGCGTCCCGGTCGGGGTCGCCGGCCTTCCAGCCCGGGTTCTGGCGCAGCAGGACGGCGTCGCGCGCCATCCGGGCCGTGGGCAGGTCGAGGATGACCGAGAGACCCTGCGCGCGTGCCGCCTCGGCCAGCCCGCGCAGGGCCTCCAGCGCCGCGCCGCCGCCCAGCGCCGGGTGCAGCCGCGCGAGATCGCGCGGCTGGAACAGGTCGCCCTCCAGGCCGGGCTCGAAAGGCGGCGCCAGGGCCACGCTGCCGAAGCCCAGCGCGGCGACGCGCCCGAACTCCTCCTTCCAGAGATCCATCGCTCCGGTGAGGGGTCCGACGGCAAGGGGGTTCATGTAATAGATGGCGTTGGGGAAAGCGGCATCAGGCAAGAGAGATGCGTCCTTTGTCGCCGGTGGCGTGGAAGGCTGTGGGCTCGCAACGCCGGGCGCCGCCCAAGGTTGCGTGAGGAAGGGCCGCAATCCCGCAACCTCCCGGCGCCGGCACCGTTAGCGCTCAGGCCGGGTGTGTGCCCGGCCAACCACGATGAGGGAGGGCGCCCATGCCAGACTTCCATCCCGGCCACTTCCGGCACTGGCGGAACGCACCCCGGTGCTGAGCGTCGCGGAGAAGGAGGACGTCGTCCTCGCCGCGCGCTGGCGGCGGGTAAGACAGCACACCGACCGCCTCGCGGCCGCCCTCAGCGACGAGGACCAGTGCATCCAGTCGATGCCGGATGCGAGCCCCGCCAAATGGCACCGGGCCCACACCACCTGGTTCTTCGAGCAGTTCGTGCTGGGCCCCAATCTCCCCGGCTACACCCCCTTCGACGAGCGCTTCTCCTACCTGTTCAACTCCTATTATGAACAGGTCGGGCCCCGCCATGCCCGGCCGCAGCGGGGGCTGCTCACCCGGCCCTCGGCCAGCGAGGTGGGGGAGTACCGCGCCCATGTGGACGCGGCGATGGAGCGCCTGCTGGAGCGCGGCGCGACAGCGGAGCTGGCCGATCTCGTCGAACTGGGCCTGCAGCACGAGCAGCAGCACCAGGAGCTGCTGATCACCGACCTGCTGCACGCCTTCTCCTTCAACCCGCTGCGCCCCGCCATGATCCCGGACTGGCAGGAGCCTGCGCCCCCCTCGCGCGAGAGCGCGGCGATGCAGCCGCTGGAGGGCGGCATCGTGCGCATCGGCGCGCTGCATTCCGGCTTCGCCTTCGACAATGAGCGGCCCTGCCACGACGCGCTGGTGCCCACCGGGCGCATCGCCTCGCAGCTGGTGCGCAACGCCGAGTGGTGTGCCTTCATCGCCGATGGCGGCTACCGCCAGCCATTGCTCTGGATGGCCGAGGGCTGGGGCGCGGCGCAGCAGGGCGGCTGGGAAGCCCCGCTCTACTGGGAGAAGCGCGGCGGCCAGTGGTGCCAGATGACGCCCGGCGGGCTGCGCCCGCTCGATCCGGCGGCGCCGGTGCGGCATGTCAGCTGGTACGAGGCGGATGCCTTCGCCCGCTGGGCCGGCAAGCGCCTGCCGACGGAGGAGGAGTGGGAGGCCGCCGCCCGCCGCGGCCTGCTGGAGGATGCCGGCCGCTTCGTCTGGGAATGGACCGGCAGCGCCTACCGCCCCTATCCCGGCTTCCGCCCGCCGCCGGGCGCGGTGGGCGAGTACAACGGCAAGTTCATGATCAACACCATGGTGCTGCGCGGCGGCTCGCTCGCCACGCCGCCCGATCATGCGCGGCTGACCTACCGCAATTTCTTCCATCCCGACCGGCGCTGGCAGTTCACCGGCCTCCGCCTCGCCGAGGAGCAGTGACCCGCATGCGTGCCGTCGCCACCGCCAAGGCCAGCGCCTTCGACCCGCTGGTTGCCGAGACCGCGCTGCGCGGCCTCGCCGCCCCGCGCAAGACCCTGCCGCCGCATCTGCTCTACGACCCGGAAGGCTGCCGGCTGTTCGAGGCCATCACCACCCTGCCGGAATACTACGTGACCCGCACCGAGCTCGCGCTGCTGCGGCAGGTGGGGCCGGAGCTGCACGCACGCATCGGGCGCGGCGCCTCGGTGGTGGAATACGGCGCGGGCTCCGCCACCAAGGCGGCATTGCTGCTCTCTGCCCTGGAGGCGCCGGCCGCCTACGTGCCGCTCGACATCGCGGAGGGGGCCGTGAAGGCCTCGGCGCGGGAGATCCGCGCGCGCTTCCCCGCCGTCGCGGTGCATCCGCAGGTGTGCGACTTCAACCGGCGCATCGCTCTGCCGCCGCTACCGGCACCGCTGCTGGGCTTCTTCCCCGGCTCCACCATCGGCAACCTCGACACCGAGGCGGCGCTGGCCTTCCTGGGCGCGGTGCGCGCCTCGCTCGGGCAGGGTGCGCGCTTCCTCGTCGGGGTGGACCTGCCGAAATCGCCGGCGGTGCTGATCCCCGCCTATGACGACGCCGCCGGCGTCACGGCCGCCTTCAACCTCAACCTGCTGCACCGGCTGAACCGCGAGGCGGCGGCGGATTTCGACCTGGCGCGGTTCTCACACCAGGCGGTGTGGAACGTGGCGGAGAGCCGCATCGAGATGCATCTGCGCAGCGACACCGCGCAATCCGTCTCGGTGGCCGGCGAGACGATCCATTTCAGCGCCGGCGAGAGCATCCACACCGAGAACAGCTACAAGCGCGCACCGGAGGCCTTCCAGGCCATGGCGCGCGAGACGGGTTGGCGGCCCGAGGCAGTGTGGCAGGACCCGCAGGGCCTGTTCTCCCTGCACCTCCTGGCGGCCTGAGCCGCAGGAGGGGAGGCCGGCGGATGGGGGGAGGCGCTGCCTTCCCCCTGCATCCTGCTCAGCGGTAGCGGTGGGAGGAGCGGCTCCGCAGCAGCCGCGCCGTCAGCACGGACACGGCGGTGACGACGATGGCGGAGAGGATCGGGTTGCTCGTCACCGGCTGGGTCAGGCGGTTGAAGCGCGCGACCAGCCCGCTGCCTTGCAGGGCCAGCGCCTGCTCCTGCGGCTCATCATGGTCCAGCATGGCGGCATAGCGGTCGCGCGTGGCGCGCACCTGGCGGTGCTGGCGCTGCAGCAACTGGCGTGCCTCCACCGGCAGGTCGGCGGCCAGGGCCTCGTCATAGGCATCTTCCAGCGCCGCCTCGCCGCGCACCACCTCGCGCAGCACCCGCAGCCGGCCCTGGCCGAACAGCGTACCCTTCAGGTCGAGGAAGGCACGGTGCGCCGCCCCCAGCGTGCTGCCGCCCTTGCGCGGCGCCTCGTCATGCTGCCGCAGCAGGGCGTCCACATCCTGCGCCATCTTCTCGCGCTTCTCCGCGAGTTCCGTGAACTCGATACGGAGGAACCGGTCATGGGTCAGGCGGCGGCCCTGGTCGTAGCCGCGGTGGCTGTCATGCAGGTAGGCGCTGAGGGTCTTGAGGGCGGAGGGCTCGATCCCGTCGGCGGCGGCGACCATCTTATCTTCGCTTGTTGTCATGCCTGTTCTCCAGCTTCCAGGGCCATGCTGGGCACGGCCGCTCTGCCGGAAGAACGCCCGAGACCCGCCGATCGTTCCAGCTTGGCCGCCCACGAGCGTGATCTCGGCAGGGCCGGAGTCGGACGAAGGGGAGGCCCTGCCGGCCCGGCACCCTGCCGGCCCGGCACAGGGCATGGCCGCGGGCGCGCCTCCCCGATTCCGCTCCTCAGGGCTTGGTCGTCTCGGGGGGCGGGTTCATCGGGCCGGCCTTGCCGTACTGGGTGTCGGGCAGTTGCCGCTGCGCCTCTTCCGGCAAGGGCTTCGGATCGGGGTCCTGCTCGTGCGAGGTGCCGGGCGAGGGAGGTTCCGGGCTGGGTTCCGAGGGAGCGTTGGCCGGGTCCCTCGGAGCCACGCCACCGGCTCCGGTTTCCGGCGTCAGCTGGGCCTGCTTCGCCGCGCGCTGCCCCTCCGGGGCCTCAGCCTCTCCATCGCCATGGGGCGGACGCGGCGGGGGGCGGGTGTTGGACATGTCTGGCTCCTTGCCCCGTTCAGGCGGCGCTGGCCACTTTGGCCGGCATCAGGGCCATGCCGCGGTCGCGCTCCACCTCGGGGCGCGGCCGCAGCTGCGTCAGCACCGCGCCGGCTTCCCGCGCCATCTGCCGATGCGCCGCCAGACGCTCCGCCAGCGCGGCGCGCAGAGCGTAGGAGGGGCTGTCGGCGGCGGAACGGGTGGTCAGGGGCACGATGCTGTCGATGGCCATGGAAGGCTCCTGCGGGGCCGGTTGGGGGAGGGCGGACCGGCGCTGCCGCGCCGGCCAGCGTCTCAGGTTTCGTCGGAAGGCGGGCTCTTCTGCTGCGTGCGGCCGTGCGTGGCCTGGCCGCCCTTGCGGCCCGCCTGCGCGGCGAGGGTGCGATCGCGCGAGAAGGACCGGTCGGCAGCCTGCACGGCCTGGCCACCCTTGCGGCCGGCCTCGGCGGCAAGGGCCGGATCCTGCGCGAAGCTCCGCTTGGCGGCGGGCACGCTCTGGCCGCCCTTGGAAGCAATGGTGCGCTGCTTCGCCTCATCCATTGATGCGAAGCCTTGCTTGCCACTGCCGGTGCGGGACTGGGACATGGGAAACTCCCTTCGGGAGCCGCGCGGCTTGCCACACGGCCGGAGGTGGACAACGAAGCCCGGCACCGCTTGGCCCAGGCTTGCCATCAACCGCTCCGCCGTGGCCAAGTTCCGGTTGCAGGGCCAGCTCGGCCACTCCCCCCCGAAAACTTCCCTGTGATTGCTCCCGCAGCCATCGCCTTCGGTCAGCTGAAGGCGGCGGCCAGCGCGAAGGCGACGATCACCAGCACGAGCGAGATCAGCAGCACCCAGCGCATGTGGCCGAAGGTGACGCCCTGGCGTGCCTGGGTGGTGTCGATGGGCTTGTCCGGCATCGGGGCGCTGTGATGTCCCGGCGGCGGCTCGATCACCCGCTCGCGCGCGGGAGGGTCATTCTTGGTATCGGACATACCTGTGGAACTCCTCTGGCAGACGGGATGCTCCCGCGAAAGGGATGCGCCCGTGATGCTGGGAAAAAGCCTCGGCCTGGGCAGAGTTGCAGGTTGCGGTGGAACCATGAACCGGCCGCCGCGTTATTCCCCGCGAGACAAACAACCAGTGGGAGAGGTTTCCATGTCAGAACCGATCCAGAATCAGCCCGGCGCCGCTGCCCGCCAGGATCGCGCCGCGCTCATTGCCTCCGACCGGGTAGAGGGCACCGCGGTCTACGACACCTCCGGCAACAGGCTGGGCTCGATCGACACGCTGATGATCGACAAGGTGCAGGGCCGGGTCGAGTACGCCGTCCTGTCCTTCGGTGGCTTCCTCGGCTTCGGCGGCTCGCATTTTCCGCTGCCTTGGAACCAGCTCCGCTACGATGTCGGGCTGGGCGGATACGTGGTCGACGTGACGGAAGAGCAACTGGCCGATGCGCCCTCCTACAAGGCGGGCGAGACGGTGGACTGGTCCGATGAGCTGTGGAGCGGCCGTGTGCGCGGCTATTACGGCCCCTCGCCCTACGGATCCCGTGACGGCCTCTGAGGCCGGCGGGGGACGGGGAGGGAAATGCCTCCACGCTGCCCCGGACTACCCGGGACCATGGGGGCAGACCGAAGCAGGGGAGGTTTCAGAAGCTCAGCCGGCGCTGTTCCTCGGCGGCCAGGGCGCGGGCGCTGGGACGGAGCGCCATGCGGCGCTGTGGCACGGAACGCTGCAGCTTTTCCTCCTCCAGCAATGCCAGCAGGGCGGAGCGGGCGCGGTGGACGCGGCTCTTGACGGTTCCCACGGCGCAGTTGAGCACCCTCGCCACATCCTCGTAGGGCATGTTGGAGCCGGCGACGAGGGTGAGGATCGAACGCTGGTCCTCCGGAAGCCGGTGGAAGATCCGCTGGAAATCTGAAAGCTCCAGCCCGTCCTCCTGCCGTGCCCCGACCGGCACGCGCTCCATCTCCCCTTCGTCGAACTCCCGGGTGGCTTTGCGCTTCGCGACGAATTCGTTGAGGAAGCGGTTGCGGAGGATCGTGAACGCCCAGGCCTTGAAGTTTGTTCCTGGCTGGTAACGATCGGCCGCGTGGAGGATGCGAAGCACGGCATCCTGCACCAGATCATCCGCATCATGACGGTTGCGCGTCAGAGAACGTGCATAGGCGCGGAGATCAGGGAGACAGCCGAGAAGCTCGTCGTCGATCTGAATCATTGTGACCTGTCTTGCAGCGGAGACAAACGGGAAACACCCCCCGGCGTGGGAAGTTGCGGAAAGAGGGCGAAGCTGCCGCGATGCGGCGTGGGCGCGCAGGCGCCACACGACGCTAGGATGGCGCCAGCGAGCTTCGCCTTCACATCTGCCGGCGGTCGGCGGATGGGCGTCTCGTCCAATAGGGGCGGCACGGCCGTCCCGCAGGAGAATCCGCATGTACTTCGATCGCACCACCGCTCCGCAGGCCGATAGCAACGCCATCGGCCGCGAGGCCGCCCTGGGCGCCGCTTCCAGCCCGCTGCCGATGGAGGCGCGCCTCGACAACCTCGAGCTGCGGCTGGAGGCCGGGACCCGCACCGCCTGGTGCACCATGCGTCCCCAGGGCCGGCCGAGCTACACCCTGGCCCTGATGCAGGACGTGCACCGCATGCAGGACATCATGGCCCGCTTCCACGCCGAGCACGCGGCGGCGGGGCAGGCGCCGTCCGAGTGGTTCGTGATGGCCTCGGCGGTGCCGGGCATCTACAACCTCGGCGGCGACCTGGCCCATTTCGCCGAGCGCATCCGCTCGCGCGACCATGCCTCCCTGGTGCGCTACGGCCACATCGCCGTCGAGGCCATCCACCGCAACCACATCGCCTTCGGCCTGCCCATGGTGACCATGGCGCTGGTGCAGGGCGACGCGCTGGGCGGCGGATTCGAGCACGCCCTCTCCTTCGACCTGATCGTGGCCGAGCGCAGCGCCAAGCTCGGCCTGCCGGAGATCCTGTTCAACATGTTCCCCGGCATGGGCGCCTACAGCTTCCTCTCGCGCCGGCTGGACCGGAAGCGGGCGGAGGAGATGATCACCTCCGGCCGCCTCTACGGCGCCGAGGAGCTGCACGCGATGGGCGTGGTGGACGTGCTGTCCGAGGATGGCGAGGGCGAGGCGACGGCGCGCGACTACATCGCCCGCCACAGCCGCAAGCACAACGCGCACACCACCCTCTACCGCGCCCGCCGGCGGGTGAACCCGGTGACGCTGGAGGAGCTGCGCGACGTGGTGGAGATGTGGGCCGCCGCTGCGATGAACCTCGGCGAGACGGACCTGAAGAAGATGGGCCGCCTGGTGGCGGCGCAGGAGCGGCGCCTGGGCGGGATCGGCTCCCCCGGCCTCGCGACCGCGGCGGAGTGAAGGCAACGCGCCGGACGGGCGCCCGCCAGGGTCGGTCGGGGCTGCGCGCCAGGGGAGGGGCGCTCAGCCGCGGTGACTTTGCGGGTCCACTTCCTGGAGCAAGGCGCGGCGCGTGCGGTCCAGCTCGGCCCTGGCGCGCAGCGCGAGCTCCGCCCCCTCCCGCATCAGCGCCTCCCGCCCCATCTTGCGCCACTCCTCGCACAGGCGGCACAGCGCGGCGGCGCCGATGTTGGCGGCGCTGCTGCGCAGGGCGTGCGCCTCCGCATGGAAGCGCGGCGCATCGCCGGCGATGGCAGCGGCGGAGATCGACTCGATCAGCTCCGCCGCGTCGGACAGGAAGTCCCGCGCCAGCCCGTCCACGAACTCCTCGCCGCCGAGCTTGCGGAGATTCTCCAGCGTCTCGGTGTCCAGCGCCGGGGTGGTCATGCGGAAGCGGGGATGGGAGGCGATGTCGGCCACCGGCGCCGCGGCCCCGGCCGTGCCGCCGCGCGGCGGCCGGGCATTGGCCTCGACGATCCGCAGCAATTCCTCCGGCTGCACGGGCTTGATCACATGCCCGTCCATGCCCGCCTCGGCACAGCGGCGGGCGCTTTCCTCCGTGGCGTCGGCGGTCAGCGCCAGGATGGGCAGGTGCGGCTGGCCCAGCGCCATGACGCGGAACAGCTTGGTCGCCTCGATGCCGTCCAGCCCCGGCATGTTCACGTCCATCAGCACCAGGTCGAAGCTGTCCGCCTCCTGCTCCAGCATGTCGAGCGCGGCGTCGCCATCATCGGCCAGCCGGGCCTCGTGGCCGGCGCGCTCCAGGATCTTGGCGACGACGCGCTGGTTCACCCGGCTGTCATCCGCGACCAGCACGCGCAGGCGCCGCCCCGGCAGCGCGATGGGAGCACCGGGCTGAGCCGTGCCCGGCTGGGCGGGGCCCGGCTGGGCGGAACCCGGCGCCGCCGCGCCCTCTGGCCCGGCGCCGGGAGCGGCTTCCGCCGGCGCGGCGGGGCGGGGGCTGAGCGCCAGGGCCAGGCGCAGCGCATGGGCGATCTCGTCCGGCGCGGCCTCGGGCCGCAGCGCCGTGACATGCTCGCGCCGCATCGGCTCCGGCGCCAGCCCCTGGGGCAGGGGGGTGATCAGCACGCGGGGATGCGCCGGCGTCTCGGGCGGCAGGATGTTTCCGGGGCCGTCATAGGTGAGCAGCAGGCAGCGCCCCTCCGGCCCCTCGGGCCGGGCGCGCAGCAGGGTGGCGGCCTCCGCCGGAGTGGCGGCGTGGCGAACCTCGATGCCGAGGCTGGCCAGCGTCTCGGTCAGCGCGGCGGCGCGGATCGGCGCCGGGTCCAGCAGCACCGCGGCCAGCCCCGCCAGGCTCGCGGGCGCCACCGGCTCCGCCGGGTCCAGCAGCAGGTCGAAATGGAAGGTGCTGCCGAGGCCGGGGCTGGAGCGGACGCCGATCTCGCCCCCCATCAGCCGCACCAGCCGGCGGCAGATGGCCAGGCCCAGCCCGGTGCCGCCGAAGCGGTTGATGATGCTCGGATCGGCCTGGGTGAAGGTCTCGAAGATGCGCTCCTGCGCCTCGGGCGCGATGCCGATGCCGGTGTCGGTCACCTCGGCGCTCAGGCGCAGGCGGCGGCCGGTGGCATCGGCGGGGGTGGCGTCCAGCGTCACCGTCACCCCGCCGGTCGCGGTGAATTTCACCGCGTTGCTGGCCAGGTTCAGCAGCACCTCGAGCAGGTGCCGCCGGTCGCCGCGCAGCCGCAGCGGGGTGCGGGCGCTGGCATGGACGGAGAAGCGCAGCCCCTTTTCGCGGCACTGGCTGGCCATCAGGGCGCGCAGCTCGGCCAGCATCCCGGCCACCTCGAAGGGCGCGTCATCCGTCGGCATCCGCCCCGCCTCGATGCGGGACAGGTCGAGGATGTCGTCGATCAGCGCCAGCAGGGAGCGCGCGGCGCTGTCCACCGTGCGCGTCATCTCCTGCTGCTCGGCATCGAGCCTGGTGCCGCGCAGCAGGCCACCCATGCCGATGATGGCGTTGAGCGGGGTGCGCAGCTCATGGCTGACGCTGGCCAGGAAGAGGGATTTGGCGCTGTTCGCCTCCTCCGCCTGCTGCTTGGCGAGGGAGAGCTTGCGGATCAGCGTGCCGGCGTAGAGCGGCAGGATCATCAGCCCGATCAGCAGCCCGACGGCCAGGTGCGGCTGCCCGGACCAGTAGGGCGTGGCGAGTATGACCCCGCCGAAGCCGGCCAGCGCCGCGGCCATGGCAATGCGCAGCCAGCGCAGCCCGAAGCGGAAGCCGTTGCCGAACACCACCCACAGATAGATGGGCCAGAACATGGCCACCGGCTCGCCGCCCAGGAAGAGCTGCCAGGACAGGAAGCCGCAATCGAGCAGCAGGGCGGCGAGGCGGCGCGGCTGGGAGATGCCGGGGGAGACCAGGATATGCCCCAGCACGCCCAGCGCCAGCGTGACATAAAGCGCCATCACCAGCAGCGCGCTGCGGGACTCCGCCGAGCCGTCCACCAGCAGCACGAGGATGATGATCACCGCGAAGGCCAGGCGGTTGAAGCTCATCTCGTGCTCGCTGTCCGGCCGGCCGCGCAGCCGTGCGCGCAGGCGGGACAGCAGGCCGCGCCGGGGGGGCGGGGCGCTCATGGCACCCTCAGGGCCCGCGCAGCAGCTGCGGGCCGGCGTCCTGGCCCTTGCTCTCCGGCAGCTCCGGCCGGGCGGCCGCCGCCAGGCTGGCACGTGGGATGGCGACGGGATGGCCCATCAGCTCGGCGAAATCCGCGGGTGGCACCGCCTCGCTGTAGTAGAAGCCCTGCACCTCGTCGCAGCCCTCGGCCTTCAGCTGCAGCAGCTGCGCCTCGGTCTCCACACCTTCCGCGATCACCTGCAGGCGCAGCATATGGCCGAGCTCCACGATGGTGCGCACGATGGCCGCGTCGTTCGGCTCCGTGGTCATGCCGCGCACAAAGGACTGGTCGATCTTGAGCCGGTCTATCGGAAAGTTCTTAACATAGTTCAGCGAAGAGTACCCGGTTCCGAAGTCATCGACCGAAATCCGCACCCCGCGCGTGCGCAGCGTCTGCAGCACGGCCGCCGTCTCCGGCGCCTGCTCCATCAGGATGCCCTCGGTCAGCTCGAGGTCGAGCTGCGCCGGGTTCATCCCGCTTTCCGCCAAAGCCCGCAGGACCATCGCCGCCACGTCCTGCCGGCGGAACTGGATGGGGGAGAGGTTCACCCCCATGCGGATCGGCGGCAGGCCGGCCTCCCGCCAGCGCACCGCCTGGCGGCAGGCCTCGCCCAGCACCCATTCGTTGATGGGGCCGATCAGCCCGCTCTCCTCCGCCACGGGCAGGAAGCGGCCGGGGCCCATCAGCGTCTGGCCGGAGCGCTGCCAGCGCAGCAGCGCCTCGGCGCCGGTGATGCGGCCGGTGCGCAGGTCCACCTGGGGCTGGTAGTGCAGCAGGAACTCGCCGCGGGCGAGGCCCTCGCGCAGCGCCGCCTCGATCTGCATCGCCTCGCGTGCCCGCGCATCCATGGCGGCGGCGAAGAAGCGCCAGCCATTTCGCCCCTCCGCCTTGGCCCGGTACATGGCGAGGTCGGCGTTGCGCAGCAGCTCGGCGGCGTCCGTGCCGTCCCGCGGGTAGAGGGTGATGCCGATGCTGGCGCCCACCGTCAGCGTCTGGCCGCCGCAGTGGAAGGGTTCCGACAGGCTGGCCACCACCTTCTCGGCCAGGGTGGCGGCCTCCTCCGCCTGGCTGATGCCGGTCTGCACGATGGCGAACTCGTCGCCGCCCAGACGGGCGATGATGTCGTTCTCCTGCGTGACGTGGCGCAGGCGCTCCGCCACGGCGCGCAGCAGCTCGTCGCCCAGGTGGTGGCCGAAGACGTCGTTCACCGGCTTGAAGCGGTCGAGGTCGAGGAAGAGGAGGGCGAAGATGTGGTCGCCCCGGCGGCCGCGCGCCAGCTCCCGCCGCAGCCGGTTGCGCAGGAAGGCGCGGTTGGGCAGGCCGGTGAGCGGGTCGTGGTGGGCCAGGTGGCCCAGCCGCTGCTCGGCATGCTTGCGGTCGGTGATCTCGAGCGAGGTGGTCAGGACGGATTCGATCTCGCCGCGGGCGCCCCGCAGCGGCGCCTTGGTGGTGATGAAGATGCGCGCCTGGCCATCGGCGTCCACCGCCTCCTCCTCGCGGCCCGGCAGGGCCTCGCCGGATTCGAAGACCAGCAGGTCGAGCGCACGGGAGCGGCGGCCGCGCTCGGGGCCGAACAGGGCTTCCACCGGGTTGCCCACCAGCGCATCGGGCGTGGAGCCGGAGAAGCGGGCCTGCCAGGCATTGACGAAGACGCAGCGCCCCTGCCGGTCGGCCGCGCTGATCATGGCCGGGACGGTGTCGATCACCTGCGCCAGGGCGCGGCGGCTGTGGCGCAGCAGCTCCTCCTGGCTGCGGGCGCTGTCCTCCAGCTCCTGCTCCAGCGAGGCGGCGCGGCGCTGGATGATCTGCTGCTGCCAGCGCATCCGCAGCAGGTTGCGCGCCCTGGTCATGAACTCGTAATGGTCCACGGGGCTGAGCAGGAAGTCGGTGGCGCCCGCCTCCAGGGCGCGCAGCCGGTAGGCACGGTCGTTGTAGGCGGTGATGACGATCACCGGCACATCCGCGGCACCCGAGCCGGGCCCGAGGCTTCGCAGCTGGCGCGTGAACTCCGCCCCGTCCATTTCCGGCATGCGGAAGTCGGTGACCACCAGATCGGCGCTGTTGTCACGCAGCCAATCGAGGGCCCGCCTCGGGTCGCCGAAAGCCTCGACCCTCACATCCTTGTCGAGCGACACGGCCAGTCTGGCGAAAATGTCCCGGTTGGTCGTCCTGTCGTCCAGGATCAGGATCGTTGCCATATCTTTGAATCTTTAAGCCTGCAGCCGTGCTGCGTCCACTGAAGGTGGGCGCGGGAGAGAGTGACGCTATACGATCCGGCCGCATCTTGCACGAAGCAAGGCATCCACAATCCGGTGCATTTCGTGAGCGTTCGTAAACCAATGGTGGCCGGAAGGGCGGGCGGTTCTCCCGCCGCCCCGACTCGGGCCGCCGCTCAGGACGGCCGGGCGGCTGTTCCGAGCAGCACCAGCCCGCCGCTGAAGGGCAGCAGCGCCACGGCGAGAAAGGCCGGCCCGTAGCCGGTGCCCAGCGCCAGGCAGGCGCCGACCAGCGCCGGCCCCAGCACATAGCCGATGAAGGTGACGAAGGTGGTGGCCGCCGTGGCCTCGCCCACCTGCGGCTCCGGCACCAGGCTGCTGACCTCGGCCATGAAGACGCCGTTCCAGCTGGCGATGGCGATGCCCCCCAGCGCGCTCAGCCCCACCACCGCGGCGGGCGGCCATGCGGGGCCGACCGCCGCCAGCAGCGCGGTGACGGCGGCGGAGGCGAAGGCCAGCAGCACCAGCATGCGGCGGGCCGAGCCCATCCGGTCCGCCAGCCAGCCCACCAGGATGCGCCCCGCCACGCCGGCGCCCTGCATGGCGGCGAAGGCGGTGCCCGCCTCGGCCAGGGTGAAGCCCTGCCGTGCCGTCAGGTAGAGGACGAGAAAGGCGAAGACGCTGCCCTGGGCCACCGCGAAGCCGAGGCTCACATAGCTGATGCCGAGCAGGGCCGGCCGCCGCGCCAGCAGCCGGAAGGGCGCCGCCATCTGCGCCGGCCCCAGCGCGGCGCGCAGCGAGAAGCGGCGCGGGCCGGGCGGGTCGATGCGGCGGCGGAAGGCCTCGGACAGCAGGGTTGCGGCCAGCGCCGGCAGGGCGATGCCAAGGCAGGCCCAGCGCCAGTTGCCGCTTTGCAGCAGCAGCGGCACGGCGATGCCGGCGACCGCCCCGCCCAGCGGAACGCCGGATTGTTTGATGGAGAACACCAGGGAGCGGTGCCGCGCCGGCGCATAGCGGCGCAGCAGGTCGCTGCCCGCGGGCGGGGAGGGGCCATAGCCCAGCCCGATCAGCAGCGAGGCCGCCAGCAGCGCCGGCCAGCCGCCGCCCGTCGCCAGCAGCAGCCCCGCCACCCCCAGAACGGCGCCGAGCTGCAGGGTGCGCACGGCGCCGAGCTGCGCCATCACGCCATTGCCCAGCACCAGCCAGAGCATGGTGCCGGCCGAGCCCACCGAGGCCAGCAGCCCGATGCTGCTCTCCGGCACGCCCGCCGCCTCGGTCAGCGCCGGCGCCAGCACCGGGAAGACGCGGGTGAGGCAGGCGCTCACCGTCTGCATCAGCAGCGCCACGCCGAGCGCCGCGACCCAGGCCGGGCGTGGTTCCGCCCCCGGCGCCCGGGCGGGGCCTTCAGACGTTGTACTGGAAGCCATCGACGACGAAGTCCTGGCCGGTGATGAAGCAGGGCTCCGAGGCGGCGAGGAAGGCCACGATGTTGGCGACATCCGCCGGCTTGCCGAGCCGCTGCAGCGCGATGCCGCGCGCCAGCTCCGGCCCGCGCGCGCGGGTGATGCTGTTGCCCAGCTCCGTCTCGATCACGCCCGGGCAGATGGCGTTGACCAGGATCTCCGGCCCCAGCTCCTTGGCCAACGCGCGCGTCATGCCGAGGATGCCGGCCTTGGCGGCGGCGTAGGAGAAGCGGCTGACCGCGGCGGTGACACCGCCCGAATGCGCGTTCAGCGAGGACATGCTGATGATGCGCCCCGACCCTTGCGCCTTCATCAGCGGCGCCACGTGGCGGATGTAGTTGAAGCAGCTCTTGAGGTTGACCGCGATGGTGCGGTCGAACTCCGCCTCGGTGATCTCGAGGATGCCGGTGAGGTTGCCGCGCCCGGCATTGTTCACCAGCACGTCGATGCGGCCATGCCGCTCCATCACCGCCGCCACGACCTCGCCGGCGCGGGCGAACTCCGCCACATCCGCCTCGTGGACCGAGACCTCACGGCCGAGCGCCGCGATCTCGCCTTGCGTGCGCTGCATCTCCGGCAACAGCAGGTCCACCAGCGCGATGTCGAAGCCCTGCTGCGCGAGGGCGAGGGCACAGCCGCGCCCGATGCCGCGCGCGCCGCCGGTGACGATCGCAAGCTTGCTCATGGAACCATCCCTCTCGACGGCGCCCCGCTCGATGACGCCGGGTTCATTTTGCCTTGACATCGCTACTGTCCGCCAACGAACCTCATTCAGCAACGGGATTGGCATTCATGTCCATGAATCTGGAAGTGAAGTCCGCGGGGCGGATCCTGGAGTTGCTGGAGTTCCTCGCCGCTGCGGCGGAGCCTGTCTCCCTCAAGGAAGTGGCGCTCGAACTCGGCTTTCCGCGCAGCAGCACGCACGGCCTGCTGCAGACGCTGGTCGGGCGCGGCTACGCGCTGCGCGAGGAAGGCGACCGCTACGTGATGAACCCCGCCTGCCGCAGCGGCCCCGGCTGGAGCGGAGGGCCCACCGCGCATCTCGTCGCCGTCGCCAGGCCGGTGATGGAGAAGCTGCGCGATGAGAGCGGCGAGACCGTCGTGCTCGGCGTGCGCATGCGCAACCAGGACGTGAAGCGCTGCGCCAAGCTCGTGAGCCTGCAGGCGGTGCGTTACGACACCACGCGCGAGACGCAGATGCCCGCCTACTGCACCGCCATGGGCCGCGTGCTGCTGGCCTACGCCGAGCCCGGCGTGGTGGATGCCTATTTGGCGCGGCTGCAGCCGGAGAGGCTGACGCCGCGCACGGTGACCGACCGTGCCGCGCTGCGCGGCCTGATCGAGGCAGCGCGGCGGGATGGCTACGCCATCAGCGACGAGGAGATGGTGCTCGGCGGCACCGGCATCGCCGCCCCCGTGCGGACCCGCAGCGGGCGGGTGGAGGCGGCGATCAACCTCGGCGTCGTCACGCCGCGCTACGCGGCCAACCGCGAGCGCATGATCGGGCTGGTGGTGGCCGCCGCGCGGCAGCTCAGCTTCCGCATGGGGCACATGTCCGCGGTGGAGAGTGCCGCGGCATGAGGATCGCATTCGCGGGGCGCACGGTTCTGGTGACGGGCGCGGCGCGCGGCATCGGCGGCGGAATCGCCGCCGCCTTCGCGGAACGTGGCGGCCGCGTCATCGCGACCGATGTGCTGGAGGCGGAGCTGGCGGCGCTGCCCGCGCATGTGGCGCCGGCCGCGGGCGGCAGCCTGGAGACGCGCCGGCTGGACGTGACCGATGCCGCCGCCATCGCTGCGCTGATCGGCGAGACCGGCACGCCGGACATCCTGGTGCATGTCGCCGGCGGCGTGCGCGGCCAGAGCCCGAAGCCCTTCGAGGACGTCACCGAGGCGGAGTGGGACGCGATCCAGGATGCCAACCTGAAGGGCGCCTTCCTCGCCGCCCGCGCCGTGGTGCCGGGGATGAAGGCGGCCGGACGCGGGCGGATCGTGGTCATCTCCAGCCGGGCGGGGCTTGGCGTCAGCCGCACCGGCATCCAGTCCTATGCCACGGCCAAGGCGGCGCAGCTCGGCCTGGTGCGGCAGCTCGCGCATGAGCTGGGGCCGTACGGCATCACGGTGAATTCCGTGGCGCCCGGCTTCCTGCGCACCAGCCCCGATTACGAGCGGCAGTGGAATTCCTACGGCGCCGAGGGCCAGCGCGCCATGGTCGAGGGCATCGCCATGCGCCGGCTCGGCGAGCCGGAGGATATCGCGCATGCGGTGCTGTTCCTGGCCTCCGACTATGCCTCCTGGATCACCGGGCAGGTGCTGCCGGTGACGGGAAGCCCCATCGCCTGACGGCCGCGCGCCGACACGACTGCAACCACCAGACGGAAAGGTGCCTGTGATGATACCGATCTCCCGGCGACCCCTCCTCGGGCTTGCCGCCGCCGCCGCGGCCACCGCCGCCATGCCGCGCGAGGCGCACGCCGCCGACCGCTTCGTCTACGCCAACAACAGCAATTTCGACACGCTGGACCCGCATGTGGTGTTCGACACCGCGCGCGTGGCGGTGCGCCTGAACTTCTACGACGGCCTCTACCGCTGGGTGGACAACCCGCCGAAGCTGATCCTCTGGCTGGCCGAGAGCCACGAGACCAGCGACGACGGGCTGGACTGGGTGTTCAAGCTGCGCCGCGACGTGAAGTTCCACGACGGCAGCCCGATGACGGCCGAGGACGTGGTCTACAGCATCGAGCGCATCCTGGCGCTGAACCTCGGCGCCGCGCCGCTGTTCCGGCCGCTGCTGGAAGCCGGCGCCACCACGGCGCCCGATGCGCACACGGTGCGCTTCCGGCTGAAGGAACCCTCCGCCATCTTCGGCTCTCTGGTGCCGGACATCACGGTGGTGAATTCCAAGCTGGTGAAGCGCAACGAGCGCGACGGCGACTGGGGCCGCGCCTGGCTGGCGCGCAACGTGGCCGGCACCGGCAGCTTCCGGCTGCGGCGCTACGACCCGGCGGTGGGCTTCATCGCCCAGCGCTTCCCCGACCATTTCGCCGGCTGGGGGCCGAAATATCTCGACGAGATCGAGTTCCGCACGGTGCTGGAGACCAACACCCGCGTGCTGGGCATGATCCGCGGCGACTACCACGGCACGGACGGCTATATGACGCCCGACCAGATCGACCGCTTCCGCGCCTCGGACACGGTGCAGATCCTGGAACAGGAATCGATGCGGGTGTTCCACTTCTGCATCCACAATGCCCGCGCACCGATGAACGACATCCACTTCCGCAAGGCGCTGGTGCACGCCTTCGACTATGACGGCTTCATCAACGACGTGCTGAAGGGATCGGTGGTGCGAAACCCCACCATCATCCCGAACAACATGTGGGGCGCGCCGCAGGGGCTCGAGGGCTACAAATTCGACCTCGACCTGGCGAAGGCGGAGCTGGCCAAGGTGCAGGCGCCGCTGCGGCCCATCACCATCGGCACGCTGGCGGGCTTCAGCGAGACGGAGCAGGCGGCCTCGGTGTTCCAGGCCAACCTGCGCAAGATCGGCATCGAGGCGCGCATCGAATCCGCGCCCTGGCCCACCGTCTCCTCGCGCATGCGCAACAAGGACCAACAATACGACATGGTGCCCTACTGGAAGAGCACCTACTACGCCGACCCCAACAATTGGCTCGGCGAACTCTACGGCTCCCGCTACCTCGGCGGCGGCAACGTCTCCTACTACAGCAACCCGGAAGTCGATAAGCGCATCGAGCGCGCGCTGGTCTCGACCGACCAGGAGGAGCGGCAGCGGCTGAACGAGGAAGCGGCCCGCATGGTGTTCGACGATGCCGCCGGCGTCTGGATCTACAACACCAAGTGGTTCGGGCCGTACTCGAAGCGCATCGCCGGCATCCGCTTCTGCCCGGTGGGCAGCGGGCAGGACATGCGCTGGGCGCATTTCGCCTGATCCGCCTTTCCTGAATTTCCCCCCGGCGCCCACCCGCGCCGGGGCCTGCCGGGGCGCCGCATGAAAAGGCTGGAACTGATCCTGTCACGACTGCTGTGGCTGGTGCCGACTCTCATTGGTCTGGGCGTCATCACCTTCGCCATCAGCCATGTCATCCCGACCGATCCGGTCGCCATCCTGGCGGGCGAGAACGCGACGGCCGAGCAGATCGCGGCGCTGCGCACGCAGCTCGGCTTCGACCGGCCGCTGCCGGTGCAGCTCCTGGCCTACTTCCAGGATCTTCTGCGCGGCGACATGGGCGTCAGCCTGTTCAGCCAGCAGCCGATCGCCGAGGAGCTGGCCACCCGCCTGCCGGCGACGCTGGAGCTGACCTTCGCCGCGGTGCTGCTGGCCTCTGTCCTCGGCATCCCCCTCGGCGTGGTCTCGGCGTTGCGGCGCAACAGCGCCATCGACCACGCGCTGCGCATCGTCACCGTCTCCGGCCTCGCCATCCCGAGCTTCTGGCTGGCCATCCAGCTGCAGTACCTCTTCGCCATGCAGATCGGCGTGGCGCCGCTGAACGGGCGGATCGACGGCTTCGGGCCGGAGCCCGTCACCGGCCTGATGCTGCTGGACTCGCTGCTGCAATGGGACTGGGAATCGTTCTGGGGCGCGCTGCGGCACATCGCGCTGCCGGCCATCACCCTGGCGCTGCCGGCGGCGGCCACCATCGCCCGCTTCACCCGCGCCGGCGTGCTGGAGGTCGTCACCAGCAACTACGTCCTCTACGAACGCGCCATGGGCCTGCCCGGCGCGCTGGTGACGTGGAAATACGTGCTGCGCAACGCGCTGATCTCCACCGTGACGCAGATCGGCCTGATTTTCGGCGTGCTGCTCTCGGGCGCTGTGGTGGTGGAGGCGGTGTTCGACTGGCCGGGCCTCGGCGCCTTCGCCGTCATCTCCATCATCCAGTCCGACCATCGCGCGGTGATGGGCTTCACCCTCTGGGCCGGCGCCATCTTCGTCATCGTCAACCTGATCGTCGATGTGCTGCACACGCTGATCGACCCCCGGAGCACGCGATGAGCGCGCCGAACCACGGCTTCCTCGCCGGCGCGGCGGATATCGCGCGGCGCCTGCTGCGCGACCGCGCGGCGATGGTCGGCTTCACGCTGATCCTGCTGCTGGTGCTGGCGGCCATCTTCGCCCCCTGGCTCGCCACCCACCCGAACGACGTGTACGAGATCCACACCGCCCGCCGCCTGACGCCGCCCGGCGCGGAGCACTGGATGGGCACCGACCGCATGGGCGCCGACATCTACAGCCGCCTGCTGTTCGGCGCGCGCATCACCATCCTGATCGCGGTCATCGCCGCCGGCACGGCGGTGCTGATCGGCGTGCCGATCGGGCTGGTGGCGGGCTACTACCGCAACTGGTTCAGCGACCTGCTGATGCGGCTGTCGGACATCTTCCTCGCCGTGCCGCAGATTGTGCTGGCCATCGCCATCGCGCAGACGCTGGGGCCGTCGATCGAGAACGTCATCCTGGCGCTTAGCGCCACCTACTGGCCGTTCTGGGCGCGGCTGGTTTATGCCGAGACGCGCTCGATCAAGAACGAGACCTTCGTCGAGGCCGCCATCGCCCTCGGCGCCTCGGCGCCGCGCGTCATGATCCTGCACATCCTGCCCAACATCGCCTCCGCGATCATCGTGCGCACCTCCATCGGCATGGGCGCCACCATCCTGACGGCGGCGGCGCTGGGCTTCCTCGGCCTCGGCGCGCCGCCGCCGACGCCGGAATGGGGCCGCACCATCGCCGAATCCCGCGAATACCTGCCCGAGGCCTGGTGGTACGCGCTGGCCCCGGGCATCGCCATCTTCCTCGTCGTCATGGGCTTCAACCTGCTGGGCGATGGCCTGCGGGACATCCTCGACCCGCGCATCCGCCGTGGGGGGCGCGGGCCGTGAGCGGGCTTCTCCTGGAGGTGGACCGCCTCACCCTCGGCTTCCGCACCGAGCGTGGCCTGGCGCGCATCCTCGATGGTGCCAGCCTCCGCATCGCGCCGGGGCAGGTGATGGGGCTGGTGGGCGAATCCGGCTGCGGCAAGACCACGCTGGCGCGCGCCATCCTTGGCGTGCTGCCGGCGGGCGGCGCGCAGATCGAGGGCGGGCGCATCAGCTTCCGTGGCCGAGACCTGCTGCGCGAGGACCCCGCCACCCTGGCGCGCGACCTGCGCGGCCGCGCCATCACCTTCATCCCGCAGGACCCGTTCAGCAGCTTCAACCCGGTCTTCACCATCGGCGAGCAGCTGATGGACCTGATGAAGTGGAAGTCTCCCCGTCGCCAGGGAGAGGGGCGCTGGCCCACCCTGCTGCAACCCTATCCACGCGCACGCCGGAAGGCCGACCGGGAGGCGGTGCTGGAGATGCTCGCCGCCGTGCAACTCCCCAACCCGGCCGCCATCCTGCGGAAATACCCGCACGAGGTCTCGGGTGGGCAGCGGCAGCGGCTGATGATCGCCATGGCGCTGCTGCCGGAGCCCGACCTCGTCATCGCCGACGAGCCGACCACGGCGCTCGACGTCACCATCCAGGCGCAGATCCTGGGCGTCATCCGCCGCCTCGCCACCGAGCGGCGCGTGGCGGTGCTGCTGACGACGCACGACCTCGGCTCCGCCTGGGAGATCTGTGACGCGGTGACGGTGATGTATGCCGGGCAGGACGTGGAATCGGCGCCGATCGACCGCTTCTTCGCCGCCCCCGCGCACCCCTACACCACCCGCCTGCTGGAGAGCCTGCCCAGGGAAGGCGCCGATGTCGCGGGCATTCCCGGCGAGGTTCCGAGCCCGCTCGCCCAGCCGCCCGGCTGCCGCTTCCATCCGCGCTGCGACCGCGCCACGGAGGCGTGCCGCGCCACCCGGCCGGAGGAGACGCTGCTGGCCGAGGGCCACCGCCTGCGCTGCTACCATCCGAGGCTGCCCGCATGACCCCGACGAGCCCCATCCTGGAGCTGCGCCACCTCGTCAAGCACTTCCCCATCCGTGGCTTCATGGGCCGCCGGGTGGGAGCGGTGAAGGCGGTGGACGACATCTCCTTCACCCTGGAGAAGGGCGAGATCCTCGGCCTGGTGGGCGAATCCGGCTGCGGCAAGTCGACGCTCGGCAAGACGGTAATGGGCATCCAGCAGCCCGATGCCGGCGAGATCCTGCTCGATGGCGAACTGCTCGCCGGCCCCGGCCAGCGTCACCGCACCGAGCGCCGGAAGGACCTGCAATACGCCTACCAGGACCCCGGCGCCTCGCTCGACCCGCGCTGGAAGATCGGCCGCTCGCTGGAGGAGCCGCTGGTCATCCACACGAAGCTCGACGCTGCCGCGCGCCGTGCCCGGGTGCGCGAGATCCTGCGCGCCGTGGGGCTGCCGGAGGGGCATCTGGAACTGTATCCGCACGAGATCTCGGGCGGGCAGCAGCGCCGCGTGGGCCTCGCGCGCATCCTGACGCTGCACCCCAAGGTGGTGATCCTCGACGAGCCGACCTCGGGGCTGGATGTCTCGGTGCAGGCCACGGTGCTGAAGCTGTTCCGCGAGCTGCGCGACCGCTTCGACCTCACCTATGTCTTCGTCAGCCACGACCTCGCGGTGGTGCGGATGATGTGTACGCGGGTGGCGGTGATGTATCTCGGCCGCATCGTCGAGATCGGCCCGACCGCCGCGATCTTCGCCGACCCGCAGCACCCCTACACCCAGTCCCTGCTGGCGGCGATCCCGCAGATCGGCGGCCGGCGCGTGACCGAGAATTTCAGCCTCCAGGGCGAGCCGCCCGATGCCGGGCGGCTGCCGGGCGGCTGCCGCTTCCGCACCCGCTGCCCGCGCGCCACCCCGCTCTGCGCCGAGCGGGAGCCGGCGCTGGCGCCGCATGGCGGGCAGATGGCAGCCTGCCATTTCCCGGGGCGGGATGCGCGGGCGGCGTGACCCGCGCCGCCGGGGCCGGCTTGCCGCGGGGGAGGGGGCTTTGTAGCGTCCTGCTCCGGAGCGGTGGCGCTGCGCCACCGCGTGGGAGCTGCCAGCGATGACCGAACCGCATTCCGCGATGACGCCGAGCCAGCCTGGGGCCGCACGCTGCCTGAAGGGGGGCGCGCTGCACGGCCTGCCCCTGCGCCGCGGCGTCCGGGCCGGCTGAGCGGCGATGGCGCGCGAACTCTACGAGCTGGCCGGCTCCGACCCGCAGCGCCGCTTCAGCCCCTATTGCTGGCGCAGCCGCATGGCGCTGGCGCACAAGGGGCTGGAGGCGGATTGCGTCCCCTGGCGCTTCACCGAAGGCCAGGCCATCGCCTTCTCGGGCCAGGACAAGGTGCCGGTGCTGGTGGACGGGGACCATGTGGTCGCGGATTCCTGGGCCATCGCCGAGTATCTGGAGGACCGCTACCCCGAGGCCCCTTCGCTGTTCAACGGCGCCCGCCAGCCGGTGCGCTTCATCAATGCCTGGGCCGACACGGTGCTGAACCTGCATCTGGCGCGGATGATCGTCAGCGACATCCCGCAATGGCTGGATGAAAGCCACCGGACCTATTTCCGCGCCAGCCGCGAAGCGCGCTTCGGCATGGCCCTGGAGCAGGTGACACAAGGGCGTGAAGCACGGCTGCCCGAGTTCCGCGCGGCCCTGCAACCGCTGCGGGTGATCCTGCGTGCTCAGCCCTTTCTGGGCGGTGCGGCGCCGGACTATGGCGACTATGCCGTGTTCGGAAGCTTCCAATGGGCGCGCTGCGTGTCGTCATTCCCGCTTCTGGAAGCCTCGGACGCGGTCCATGCCTGGCGCGAGCGCATGCTGGACCTGTTCGGGGGGCTGGCCCGGCACGTGCCGCACGGCGCGCCCTGAAGGCCGGCGGGGCTGGGTAAAGCGGCTCCGCCATCCTATCTACGCCGCCCCATGCTGAGGCGGAACAGAAATGCAGGCTCCCGTGCTCCCCGGCTTTCCGCCGGGGCGGGGGCATGATCACGCGGCGCGGCCTGCTGGCGGGCCTGCCCCCGGCCTTGGCCGCCGGGCTGCCGCGCCGCCGCGCCGCCGCCGGGATCCCTCTCGACGGGGCCGCCGCCCTGTTGTGGGAGGCGCTGCGCCAGAACGCCTGGGGCCGTACCCTCCGCTTCCACCTGACTGCCGAGGATCCGGGCCTGGAGGGCTTCCTGGGCTGGATGGCGGCCGAGCTGGCGGCCCGCCACGGCATTGGCCTCGACATCGTGCCGCTGCGCGACGAGGCGGAGGCGGTCTCGCGCGTCGCATCGGGGGAGGGGGTGGATCTGGTGGCGCTGGATGCGGGCGCGCTGCTCGCCCTGCGGCAGCAGGACCTGCTGCTGCCGGCCCGCTCGGCCCTGCCCAACGCCGCGCCGCCGCCGCCCGGGGCGCCGGAAGGCGGCTTCGGCGTGCCCTGGCATGGCGGCGGGCTGGTGCTGGTGCACGATGCGGCGCAGGTGCCGGAGCCGCCGCCCGGCATGCTGGCGCTGCCGGATTGGGCGCGGGCCCGGCCAGGCCGGCTGGCGCACCCGACGCCACGCCACGCGCTGGGCGCCGCCTTCCTGCTGCAGGCCTTGCACGAGCTGGTGCCGCATCCGCGCCTTCTGGAGAGCCCCACCACCGACCGGAACTTCACCCTTTTCACCGCGCCCTTCTGGGAGTGGTATGGCTCGCTTCGCCCTTTCCTGTGGCGCCAGGGCCAGGCCTTCCCCGAAGGGGCCGCGGCCTTGCGGCGCCTGCTGCGGAGCGGCGAGATCGCCCTGATGCCGGCGCTGCATCCCATCGCGCTGCCGCGGCTGGTGCGGCTGGGGGAATGGCCGCCCTCCAGCCGCGCCCAGACGCTGGGACGCGGCAGCATGGCCCATGCCGCGCTGCTGGCCGTGCCGCGTGCCGCGGCGCAGCCCGAGGCGGCGATGCTGGCCGCCAATTTCCTGCTCTCCCCGGAGGCCCAGGCCCGCATGGCCGACCCGCATCTGCTGGGCCGGCTGGCCCCGCCGGCGCCCCGGCCGCGCCCCGAGGCGCTGCTGGCCACGCCGCCGCCGCCCGACATGCCCCGCCTGCCGGAGCCGCACCCAAGCTGGGCCCTGCGCCTGCGGCAGGAATGGGAGCGGCGGATGGCCGCGTTCACGCAATAGCCAAGGCCCTGCTCCGCAACTCGGGCGCCTTCGATCCCGTTGGCAACGGCAAGGAATACCGGAGACCGGCAGATGCAAAGCGAAACCCTGTGGCTGCCCAGTCAGGAGGCGGTCCCGAACAATCCGCGGCTGCCCGTCCAGGTGCACCGGAAGGTCTTTCCCGAAGGCAAGGTGGAACGGGCGGAGGCGCTGCTCGCCGGACATGGCTGGCTGCCCGCCTGGCGCGACGGGATCCATCCCTATGTGCATTTCCACACCACGGCGCATGAGGCGCTGGCCATCGTGAAGGGATCGGTGGTCGTGCGGCTGGGCGACGAGAGCGGGCCGGAGGTGCCGGTGAGCGCCGGCGACGTTCTGGTGCTGCCCGCCGGCACCGGGCACCAGCGCGTGGAGGAGAGCGAGGACCTGCTGGTGGTGGGCGCCTATCCGGAAGGGCAGGAGCCGGACCAGCGCCTGGCCTCCACGGCACAGGCGGCGGAGGCGCGGGCGCGCATCGCCCGGCTGCCGGACCCGCCCTGCTGCCCCGTCACCGGCGAGGCCTATCCGCGCCGGCCCTGAGGCACCGGCCCTGAGGCGCGGACCCCTAGGCGCGGACCCCTAGGCGCGGGCCGCCTCAGGCGGCGGCGATCGCCGCGTTCAGGGCGCGCACCCCGGCCGCGGGGCCGTCCGGGTGGTTCCACACCGCCCCGACCACGGCCAGGAAATCCGCCCCCGCCCGCACCAGCGGCGCGCAGTTCTCGGCGGTGATGCCGCCGATGGCGACCGAGGGCAGCTCGAACATCTCCGTCCACCACTCCAAAATCTCGGGCTCGGCCCGGTGCTCGGCCTGCTTGGTGGCGGTGGGGAAGAAGGCGCCGAAGGCCACGTAGTCGGCGCCCAGCTCGCCCGCCTCCATCGCCAGGTGCCGGCTGGCGTGGCAGGTGATGCCGAGCATCCGCTCCGGCCCCAGCAGCTTGCGCGCCTGGGCGTGGTCGCCATCGGTCTGGCCGAGATGGGCGCCGTCGCAGCCCTGCTGCACGGCGAGGTCGGCGCGGTCGTTCAGCAGGAAGGCGACATCGCGCGACTGCGTCACGGGCCGCAGCACGTCGATGGCGCGCCGCAGCGCGTCCTCGCCCACATCCTTCAGGCGCAGCTGCACGGCGGCCACGTCGCCCGCGTCGAGCGCGCGGGCGAGGTCGTCGGCGAAGCGCGCCGGCTCCAGCGCGGGCGGCGTGATGAGATAGAGGCGGCAGCCCGGCTCGCCGCCGCCCGCCTCCGGAGCCGGCGCCATCTCAGGCGGCCGCCTGGTAGACGGCGATGATGTCGGACAGCAGCTTCAGCGCCTCCGCCTTGGGGCGCTGGAAGGTGTTGCGGCCGATGATCGAGCCGTTGCCGCCGCCGGCATGGATGCCGCGCGCCATCTCGACGATGGATTCGGCCGTGCCGGCCTCGCCGCCCGAGAACACCACGATGCGCCGGCCGCCGAAGCAGGCCTGGGTGATGTGCCGGATGCGGCCGGAGAGCTGGCCGATCTCCGGCACCGGGGATTTCTCGTAGGTCTTCCTGGCGGCGTCGAGCGAGATCGCTTCCGTTGGCGGCTTCACCTTGATGATGTGGGCGCCGAGCAGCGCCGCCATGTGCGCGGCATAGGCGCAGATGTCGAGCGCGGTCTCCGCGGTCTTGTCGAGGTTCGGGCCGCGCGGATAGCTCCACACCACCACGGCAAGGCCGGCGGCCTTCGCTTCCTCGGCCAGCTCGCGCAGCTCCTCCATCATCTCGAACTGGTATTCGGAGCCGGGATAGATGGTGAAGCCGATGGCCGAGCAGCCGAGGCGCAGCGCATCCGCCACGGTGGCCGTCACCGCCTGGTCCTTGGTGGTGGAGAGGCTGTTGGACGAATTGACCTTCAGGATGGTCGGGATGGCGCCGGCATAGGTGGAGGCCCCCGCCTCGATCATGCCGAGCGGCGCGGCATAGGCGGAGAGGCCCGCCTCAATGGCCAGCTCGAAATGGTAGCGCGGGTCATAGGCGGCGGGGTTGGGGGCGAAGGAGCGGGCCGGGCCGTGCTCGAAGCCCTGGTCCACCGGCAGGATCACCAGCCGGCCGGTGCCGCCGAGCTTTCCCTCCATCAGGATGCGCGCCAGGTTGGCCTTGGTGCCGGGATTGTCGCTCTCGTACCAGGAGAGGATTTCCTTCACGCGGGGCGTCAGCTGCATGACCGTGCTTCCTTCCGTTCGGCGCCCTGCCGCCGGTGCGGGACCAGGCCGCGGGAGGCGCCCCACGGCGGCGGGCCGTTGCGGCGCCCCGCTCGTCGGCGGGGGCCGTTCCGGCTTTACCCGAGGGCCTCCGGACTGTCACCAGGGCCGCTGCCGCCGGCGGCGGGGCCGGCGCTGCGCGCCGGATCGGCGGCGAGCCAGCGGGCAACCTGCTCCTCCGTGGCCGGCCGCCCGCCCGTTCCATGGGCGAGGTCGAGCGCCGGCGGGGCGGCCGCCAGCACGCGGCCCTGCGCCAGCGCGGCGAGGGTGGGGAAGGCGGGGCATTCCGGCGCCAGCACCACCGCCGCCAGCGCGGCGCGCAGCGCGGCGTGCGCGTGCCCCGGCGCCTGGCCGCAATCGAGCACCGGCCAGGGTTCCGGCGGGGGCTCCAGCCCGGGCGGCGCCGCCCCGCCGGCGCGGATCAGCGCCAGGAAGAGCGGCGCGCCGAGCCAGGAAGCGGC
>NZ_JBHSCH010000015.1:0-78101 GCF_042651065.1 Teichococcus aestuarii | reverse complement strand
GCGGGCGCGGCGCGGGAGGCGGCGGCGGCGGCTTCCTGCTCGGCCGCGCGCGTCGCGGCCAGGGCGGCCTTGTGGGCGGCCCGGCCACCCTCCAGCGCCTGGGCGGCGCGCGCCACCAGCAGGGCGAAATACTCCGCCTCGGCCTCGCGCGTCATGCCGGAGAGGTTGCGGTAGCGCGCCGCCTGCCGGGCCTGCCGCTGCAGCGACTGGCGCTGCACCTCGAGCTGGCCCTTCAGGTCGTCGGCGCGGGTCAGGTTGGTCTCGGCCTGCCGCAGCTTCAGCTCGGCCTCGTGCTTGCGGGCGCGCAGCCCGGCGATGCCGGCGGCCTCCTCCAGCACCTGCCGCCGCTCCTCGGGCCGGGCGGCGATCAGCGCCGCCACCTTGCCCTGGCTGACCATGGCGGAGGAGCGCGCGCCGGAGCCGATATCGGCGAACAGGGTCTGCACGTCGCGCCCGCGCACCTCGCGGCCGTTGAGGCGGAAGCCGGTGCCCTCCCCGCGCACGATGCGGCGGGTGATCTCCAGCTCGGCGGCGGACTGGTTGGGCGGCGGCGCGAGGCCGGAGGCATCCTCCAGCAGCAGCGTCACCTCGGCCTGGTTGCGCCCCGCCCGCGTGGCGGTGCCGGCGAAGATGACGTCGTCCATCTCGCCGCCGCGCATGGCGCGGGCATTGGTCTCGCCCATCGCCCAGCGCAGAGCCTCGACGACGTTGGACTTGCCGCAGCCATTGGGGCCGACGATGCCGGTGAGCCCCGGCAGCACCTCGAGGGTGGTGGGCTCGGCGAAGGATTTGAAGCCGGCGATGCGCAGCCGCGTCAGCGTGGCGCGCAGCGCGGCGGCGCGCGCGGCGGCCTCCTGCCCGGGGTCGCGCGGGGTGGCGGGGGCGGCTTCACCGGCCGGGCCCATCTCCGGTCCCATCTCCCGCCCGGGCGGCGTCACGCCGTCCGGGGTCTCGTCGGCGGGGGGGCGGCCCCCCGCCATGTCCAGCCGCTCGGTCAAGCGCCGGAGGCTTCGCCGACGAGCTGGGCGAAGCGGTCATAGGGCAGCGCGCCGGGCACCACCTTGCTGCCGAAGACGAAGCTCGGGGTGGAGCTGACATTGTGCTCCTGCTCGGCCTTCAACCGGCCTTCCAGGATGGCGCGGCGCAGCCCCTGGTCGGCGATGGCGGCGTCCACCTGAGCGCGGGAGAGGCCGGCGAGCGCGGCGATCTTGGCGATCTCGGCCACGTTGTCGGCGCCGCGGGCGAAGGCCCAGCGGTCCTGGCTGGCCAGCAGCGCGCCGATGAAGCCCTCATAGCGCTCGGCCGGCAGGGCGCGAGCCACCTGGGCGGCGGCGAGCGCCAGCTGGTCGAGCGGGAAGTCGCGCCACACCATGCGCATCTTGCCGGTGCCGACGAGCTCCTTCTTCACCTGCGGCCAGGTGTCGCGGTGGAAGGCGGCGCAGTGCGAGCAGGTGAGCGAGAAATACTCGATCACCGTCACGGGCGCCGTCTCCGGGCCGGTGGCCCGCTCGCCGAGGCTGATGGGCGCGGCGGCGCCCCCTCCCTGCGCGGCGGCGGCCAGCGGCGCCAGCGGAAGCAGGGCGGCCGGAGCCAGCATCAGCGTGCGGCGGGTGAGCGACATGGAGCCTCCTGTGGCGTCATGGGGCGAACGGCGCGCGGCGGGTGCCCCGGGTGCGGCGGCGCGGTTCCGCCGTCTCTACAGCAGAACACGCCCGCAAGGCGATTCCGGGCAAGGCGGTCCCGGGCAAGGCGATCCCGCGCGGCGGGCCAGCCGCGGATGACCCAGCAGATGACGCGGCGGCGCGGGCCTGTCCATCGGCTGTTGCACTTCGCCACGCCGCGCGCGCCCGGCGCTTGCGCGCGGAGCGGCTTTGCCCGATGGGGCGGGCGTCACACGCACGAACAAAAGACATTGAGGAGAGGCCCGATGGCCCGCCTGTTTCCCTCCTGGACCCCCGCGCGCGGCCCCGTCGTGGGGCCGGAGGAGCGCCTGCCCGGCGGCGCCATGCTGGCGCTCGGGCTGCAGCATGTCGTCGCCATGTCCGGCGCCACCATCCTCGGCCCGCTGCTGATGGGGTTCGACCCGAACCTCGCCATCCTGTTCTCCGGCATCGGCACGCTGCTGTTCTTCCTCATCACCGGCGGGCGGGTGCCGAGCTATCTCGGCTCCAGCTTCGCCTTCATCGCCGTGGTGGTGGCGGTCACCGGCTATGCCGGCACGGGGCCGAACCCCAATATCGGCCCGGCGCTGGGCGGCATCGTCGCCGCCGGGGCGCTCTACGCGCTGGTGGGGCTGGTGGTGATGCGCGCCGGCACGGGCTGGATCGAGCGGCTGATGCCGCCCGTCGTCACCGGCGCGGTGGGGGCGGCGATCGGGCTGAACCTGGCGCCCGTGGCGGCGCGCGGGGTGGAGGGATCGGCGCCGGAGGTGGTGGTGGGCATCGGCACGCTGCTCGCCGTCAGCCTGCTCGCCGTCTATGCGCCGCAGGGGCTGCGCCGCGTCTCCATCCTGGGCGGCACGGTGGCGGGCTACCTGCTGCATTTGCTGCTGGCCAACGGCCTCGGCCTCGGCACGCCGGTCGATTTCGGGGGGCTCGCCGCGGCGCCCTGGTTCGGCCTGCCGCGCTTCCAGGCGCCGGTGTTCGAGGCCGGCGCGATGCTGCTGATCGCCCCCGTCGCCATCATCCTGATCGCGGAGAATCTCGGGCACATCAAGGCGGTGGGCGCCATGACGGGGGTGAACATGGACCGCCACATGGGCCGCGCCTTCCTGGGCGACGGCGTGGCCACCATGCTGGCCGGCAGCGGCGGCGGCACGGGCGTCACCACCTATGTCGAGAATATCGGCGTGATGGCGATGACGCGGGTCTATTCCACGCTGATCTTCGTCGTCGCCGCGCTCTTCGCCATCGCGCTCGGCTTCTCGCCCAAGTTCGGCGCCCTGCTGCAGACCGTGCCGAAGCCGGTGCTGGGCGGCCTCGCCGTCGCCGTGTTCGGCCTGATCGCCGCCGCCATGGCGCGCATCTGGGTGGACAACAAGGTGGATTTCTCCGACCCGCGCAACCTGCTCACCGTGGGCGTCACCCTGATCGCCGGCGCGGGCGACCTCACCCTCCGCTTCGGCGGCTTCGCGGTGGGCGGCATCGGCACGGCGACGCTGGCGGCGATCGGCCTCTACCAGCTGCTCGGGCTGCGGCGCGGCGCGGCGGCGGAGGACCGCGCGCGGCACTGAGGCGGGGCCGCCGCCCCTTTCCCCGCCTCAACCGCTTGTCGGGTGCGCCGGGGGGGCGGTGCGGGGCATGGTCGGCCTTCCTTCAGACGGAGGTGCCTTCCATGCCGTCTTCCCAGTGCCTGACGTTCCGCGCCCTGGCCTACAACAATGCCTGGGCCAATCACCGCCTGCTCGCGGCCTGCGCCGGGCTGGGCCAGGACGCCTTCGAGGCGCCGCGGACCGGCTTCTTCCCCTCGATCCGCGCCACCCTGAACCACATCCTGGTCATCGACCGCTTCTATGTGGACGCGCTGGAGGGCGGCACGCTCGGCCCCGCCGCCTGGGCGGACCCGCTGCCCTGCCCCACCCTGGCGGATCTGCGGCCCGCGCAGGCGGCGGTGGACCGGCGGCTGATCGCCTTCTGCGAAGCCCTCGCGCCGGACGGGCTGGCGGCGGTGACGCGGGTGCACCGGCAGGGCCATGTGCAGGAGGAGCGGACCGACCGGCTGCTGCTGCACCTCTTCCTGCACCAGGTGCATCATCGCGGCCAGGCGCATGCCATGCTGAGCGGCACCGGCGTGCCGCCGCCGCAGCTCGACGAGTTCTTCGCCGCCGGGGAGGCGCCGCTGCGGGCGGCGGAGTTCGCCACGCTGGGCTGGCGCGAGGAGACGGTGTGGGGCTAGCGCTTCGGCCCGCCCCCCTGGCGGCGATAGACGCCCTGCCCCAGCCGGGCCAGGGCGGCGCGCAGTTCGGGGTCCTCGATGCCGTCCAGCGCCGTGCTCACCGGCTGCGGCAGCGCCACCGGGGCGGGCTTCGGCGCCTTGCGGGCGGGGGGCGGCATGCGCAGCTGCACCAGCCGCAGCCGCTCCACCACACGCTGGCCGAGCGCGACGTTCACCCGCTCGATCAGCTGCGGCGCCAGGTATTGCAGCTCCATCGCCATCGGCCCGGCGCAGCCCAGGGTCAGCGTGCCGCCGACCAGCTTCTGCGGCATGCTCTGCGCCGCCAGCACGGGGCCGACGATCTCCGGCCAGTCCGTCATCAGGTGCGTGGCGGCCGGGCTGCGGCGGCGGAACACCGGCCGGGTCAGCTTCGGCAGCAGGGTGGAGAGCGGGCGCGGGCCACGGTCCGCCCGCCAGCCGGGCGGCTCGTCCCGCCGCGCCGTGTCGTTGCGCGCCGTGTCGCTCCGGGCGGGGGGGCTTGATCCGCGTGGCGCTTCGTCGTCTTGCTGCATCCGTGCTGCCCCCTGACCCCCTGCCCTCTGCCGGCGACCTGCTCGCCTGGTACGACCGCCACCGCCGCGCCCTGCCCTGGCGGGAAGCCGCGCGCGATCCCTACCGTATATGGCTCTCCGAAGTCATGTTGCAGCAGACCACCGTGGCCGCCGTGGCGCCGCGCTGGCGGCGCTTCCTGGCGCGCTTCCCGACGGTGGCGGCGCTGGCCGCGGCGCCGTGGGAGGCGGTGGCCGAGGAATGGGCCGGGCTCGGCTACTACGCCCGCGCCCGCAACCTGCATGCCTGCGCCCAGGCGGTGGTGGCGCGCGGCGGCTTCCCCGACACGGTGGAGGGGCTGCGCGCCCTGCCCGGCATCGGCGCCTACACCGCCGCCGCCGTGGCCGCCATCGCCTTCGACCGGCCCGTGGTGCCGCTGGATGGCAATGTGGAGCGCGTCACCGCCCGCGTCGCGGCGGTGGAGGAGGCGCTGCCGGGCGCCCGCCCGCGCCTCGCCGCGCTGGCGCAGGGCTGGATGGCGCAGGCGCCGGCGCGGGAGCGGCCGGCGGATTTCGTGCAGGCGCTGTTCGACCTCGGCGCCACGATCTGCGTGCCGCGCAGCCCGGCCTGCGTGCTCTGCCCCTGGCAGGCGGGGTGCGCGGGGCGGATTTCCGGCATCGCCCCCCTGCTGCCGCGCAAGGCGCCGAAGCCGGCGCGGCCGCTCAAGCGCGGCGTGCACTTCCTGCTCAGCGATTCGGCGGGCCGCCTGCTGCTGCGGCGCCGGCCGCCGAGCGGGCTGCTCGGCGGCATGCTGGGAATTCCCGGCACGCCCTGGCGGGAGGAAGGCTGGAGCACGGAGGAGGCCATGGCCCACGCGCCGCTGGCCTCCGCCAACTGGCGTGCCCTGCCCGGCGAGGCGAAGCACGGCTTCACCCATTTCGAGCTGCGCATGGCGCTGCTGGCCGCCACCCTGCCGCCCGGCGCGGCCGTGGAGGGCGAGTGGCTGGCCCCGGCCGCCGCCGCGCAGGCCCTGCCGGGGGCGATGCAGCGGCTGCTGGCGCTTGCCGAGGCCGCCGGCGCCGTGGCAAGCGATACCGCATGACCGCCCGCACCGGGCGGCCAGCAAAAAGACTTCCGGGACGCCCCGCATGATGCAGATGACCGCCACCCGCGCCCGCGCCGGGTTCACCTTCCTTGCCTATGCGCTGCTCGGCTCGGCCGTGATGGCCGCCTCGGCGCAGATCACCCTGCCGATGTGGCCGGTGCCCGCCACGCTGCAGTCGCTGGCGGTGCTGCTGATCGGCGCGCTGGCCGGGCCGCGCCTCGGCGCCGCCGCGCTGCTGGCCTATCTGGCGGAAGGCGCGATGGGCCTGCCGGTCTTCGCCGGCGGCGCCGCCGGCCCGGCCGCGCTGATGGGCCCCACCGCCGGCTTCCTGGCCGGCTTCGTGCTCTCCGCCTGGCTGGCGGGCTTCACGCCGCGCGCCGGGCTGCTGCGCCAGGGCGGCGTGCTGCTGGCGGCGCATCTGGCGATGTTCGTCCCCGGCGTGCTGTGGCTCTCGGGCTTCGTCGGGCTGGAGCGCGCGCTGATGGCGGGCTTCGTGCTGTTCATCCCCGGCACGGTGGTGAAGACGGCGCTGGCGCTGGCCACGCTGCGCGCCACCCAGGGCACCCTCCGCCGCGCCTGACCGCAGCCGGAGGCGGCGCAACCCGCGCCGCCTCCCCGGCGTTTCCATCGGGAACAGGCCATGAACATATGCGCCTGAGGAGAAGACCGATGGCCAAGACTCCCGAGAACGATCCGAAGCAGGCGACCGAGAGCACGCCCGGCAACACGGTGAAGGACCCGTCCGACTGGACGACGGGCGACGAGAGCATGACCGGTGCCCAGGCCAGCTACCTCAAGACGCTGAGCGAGGAAGCGGGCATCGACTTCGACGAGACGCTGAGCAAGGCCGAGGCCTCGAAGCGCATCGACGAGCTGCAGGCCAAGACCGGGCGCGGCCGCGACCACTGACCGTGCCGGCGCCGCCAGTCTCCCCCGAAAACTGACAGAGAAAAGATGCGGGAGTCCGGGGGAGAATTCCTTCTCCCCCGGCCTTCCTCAGGTCCCGAGGCTCGCCGCCACTTCGCTCCGCAGCTCGTCGAGCAGCCGCAGCGTGCCGTCCCGCCGCTCCAGGTGCCAGAACAGCCAGCCATTGCAGGAGGGTGCCTCCTGCACGGCGGAGCCGACCTGGTGGATCGAGCCATGGGCCTTGCCGCAGCGGATGGAGCCGTCGGCGTTCACCTCCGCCTCGAAGCGGCGGTGCCGGTCGGTCAGGCGGGCGCCGGGCGGCACCAGGCCGCGCTCCACCAGCGTGCCGAAGGGGATGCGCGGCTGCTCGCGCCTGGTCGGCATCACCAGCATGGCGCTTTCCGACAGCGGCTGGATCGCCTGGATGCGGGCGCGCGCCGCGGCGGCGTAGCCCGGGTCGCGCTCGATGCCGATGTAGCGGCGGCCGAGGCGGCGGGCGACGGCGGCGGTGGTGCCGGTGCCGAGGAAGGGGTCGAGCACCACGTCGCCCGGCGCGGTGCAGGAGAGGATGACCCGGTGCAGCAGCGCCTCCGGCTTCTGCGTCGGGTGCAGCTTGTCGCCCTTGGCGTCGCGCAGCCGCTCATGCCCGGTGCAGAGCGGGATGAACCAGTCCGAGCGCATCTGCACGTCGTCGTTCAGCGACTTCATGGCGGTGTAGTTGAACTTGTAGCGGCTCTCCTGGCCGCGGCTCGCCCAGATCAGCGTCTCGTGCGCGTTGGTGAAGCGCCGGCCGCGGAAGTTCGGCATCGGGTTGGCCTTGCGCCAGATGACGTCGTTCAGGATCCAGAAGTCGAGATCCTGCAGCGCGACGCCGAGGCGGAAGACGTTGTGGTAGCTGCCCATCACCCAGATGGTGCCGTCCTTGCGCAGCACGCGGCGCGCCTCGGTCAGCCAAGCGCGGGTGAAGGCGTCGTAGGCGGCGAGATCGGAGAAGCGGTCCCAGGAATCGTCCACGCCATCGACCACGCTCTCATCCGGCCGCCGCAGCTGGCCCTTGAGTTGCAGGTTGTAGGGCGGATCCGCGAAGATGGCATGCACCGAGGCCGGCGGCAGCGCGCGCAGCATCTCGATGCAATCCCCTTCCAGGATGCAGTCCACCGGCAGATCCAGCCCCGTCCCCACGCCTGCGAAACCCCTCAGCGACTCGAGGGCCGACAATGCGCGGGCCGGAGTCGCGCCGTCAAGCGGGCCGAGTCGCGGTTTCTTTCAGCGGTCTAGAGAAGGGCGAGCTGATCCACCGGCGCGAAGCCCCGGCGGTGATGCGGGCAGGGCCCGAGCTTCAGCAGCGCGGCGCGGTGCGCCGCCGTGGGGTAGCCGGCATGGCGGGCGAAGCCATAGCCCGGCCAGCGCCCGTCCAGCCGCGCCATGGCGCGGTCCCGCGTCACCTTGGCCAGGATCGAGGCGGCGGCGATGGAGAGGCTGAGGCTGTCCCCCTTCACCACGCAGCGCACCTCGCAGGGCAGGCGCGGCGGCTGGTTGCCATCGACCAGCGCCACATCCGGCACGGTGGCCAGCCGCGTCACGGCCCGCAGCATGGCCAGGTGCGTGGCGCGGAGGATGTTGATGCGGCCGATCTCGGCGGCGCTCGCCGCGCCGATGCCGAATTCCAGCACCCCCGCCCGGGCGGCGGCGCGCAGCACGGTGCAGGCGGCCTCGCGCCGCGCCGGGTCGAGCTTCTTGCTGTCGTCCAGCAGCATGGCCAGCGTTTCGGGCGGCTCGCCGTGGAACAGCACGGCGGCGGCCACGACGGGCCCCGCCAGCGGGCCGCGCCCGGCCTCGTCCACCCCTGCCACGCGGCCGCCCGCCGCCCGCTCCAGCGCGTAGTCCGGCATTCAGCCGAGGCTCCCATTCCATGCCCGCCGCCCGGCATAGGGCGCGCGGGCACGCGCCCGCAAGGCTCAGAGCTTGATGTCGTAGGTCTTCCACGGGGTGAGCTGCGCCACCCGGTCATAGACGGCGCGGCCACGGTAGTTGTCCTCGGCCGTGATCCAGCGGATCACGCTCCAGCCCCGGGCGCGGCCGACATCGGCCACCGCGCCGATCAGCGCATCGGCCACGCGCTGGCCACGCGCCGAGGGATCGACGAACAAATCGTCCAGGAAGCCGCCCGTGCTGGCCGAGAGCGGGCGGGCGAAGGGGCGGTAATGCGTCAGGCCCACCGCCTTGCCGTCGGCGTCCAGGGCCAGGAAGCCCTTCACCTCATGCGCCGGGTCCTGCAGCCAGGACCAGACGCGGTCGCGCATCTCCGGCGTCTGCGCCACGCGGTAGAAGGCGGCGTAGCCCTGGTAGAGACGGTCCCAGTCGGCGCGGCGGTCGGTCCCGGGCGGCAGGATGCGCAAGGCGGTCTCGGTCATGGCGGCAAGCTCCTGGCGGAACCGGAGGCCGGTGCCGCGCGTTGTTCTGGCTCCGCCCGTGCAGAAGGCGAAGCTTAACCATGCTGACGCAGACCCAGGCCGAGGTCGAGACACCCCGCTCCGGCGGCCCCCGCCCGAAAGTCCCCTCCCCCTCGCCCGACATGCCGCGCATCGCCGGCCTGCGCTACGTCTCAGACGAGACGCCGGGCCTGACGCGCCGCCGCAGCGGCAAGGGCTGGAGCTTCCGCGACGCCCGGGGCGCCCCGGTGAAGGACAAGGCGGTGATCGCCCGGCTGCGCGCCCTGGCCGTGCCGCCGGCCTGGACGGAGGTGTGGCTCTGCCCGCACGCCAATGGCCACATCCAGGCCACAGGGCGGGACGCCAAGGGCCGCAAGCAGTACCGCTACCACCCCGATTGGCGCGCCGCGCGGGACGCGACGAAGTACCGCCATATCCTGCATTTCGCCCGCATCCTGCCGGCCCTGCGGGCGCGGGTGGAGCAGGACATGGCGGCACGCGGCCTGGGGCGGGAGAAGGTGCTGGCCACCGTGGTCCACCTGCTGGACACCACCCTCATCCGCGTCGGCAACGAGGATTACGCGCAGGCCAATGGCAGCTACGGCCTGACCACCCTGCGCGACCAGCATGTGGATGTGCGCGGGGATGCGATGCGCTTCGCCTTCCGCGGCAAGAGCGGCAAGGAATGGAAGCTCTCGCTGCGCGACCGGCGCGTGGCGCGCGTGGTGCGCGCCTGCCAGGACCTGCCCGGCCAGGACCTCTTCCAGTACCGCGACGAAGCGGGCGAGCTGCAGGGCATCGATTCGGCCGACGTGAACGAATACCTCCGCGAGGCCACGGGCGAGGACATCACCGCCAAGGATTTCCGCACCTGGGCCGGCACGGTGCTGGCCGCCATGGCGCTCTCCGAGTTCGAGGCCTTCGACAGCCAGGCGGCCGCCAAGCGCAACATCCGCGCGGCGGTGGAGCGTGCCGCCGCGCGGCTCGGCAACACCCCCACCATCTGCCGCCAGTGCTACATCCACCCCGAGGTGCTGGACGGCTACCTCCAGGGCGGCCTGCTGGTGCAGGTGAAGCGCGAGGTGGATGCCGAGCTGCGCGAGGACATCTCCGCCCTCAAGCCGGAGGAGGCGGCGGTGCTGGTCTTCCTGCGCCAGCGCCTGGGCGAGGCGGCGAAGCAGGCGGCGTGACAAGGCGGCGGTGGGGCGGCACTCTCCGGCCATGCAGCTCACCGAAGACCTCGCCAGCCGCTTCGCGCGCATCGCGCTCGGCCATGTGGAACGGGAATACCCGAACAAGCTCGCCCACGCCCTGGCCGGGCCGGAGGATGCCGGCACGCCGCGCCAGCTCTACCCGGTGTTCTTTGGCAGCTTCGACTGGCATTCCTGCGTGCATGGCTACTGGATGCTGGCGCATCTGCTGGCGCGCTTCCCCTCGATGGAACCGGCGGAGGACATCCGCGCCCTCTTCGCCCGCAATCTCACCCCGGAGAAGATCGGCGGCGAATGCGCCTACCTCGCCCGGCCGCTCTCGCGCGGCTTCGAGCGGCCCTATGGCTGGGCCTGGGCGCTGAAGCTCTGCGCCACCCTGCGCGGCACGCCCTGGGAGGCCGCCGTGGCGCCGCTGGGCGCCGTCATCGAGCAGCGCTTCCGCGACTTCCTGCCCAAGGCCACCTATCCGGTGCGGGTGGGGACGCATTTCAACACCGCCTTCGCCCTGCGCCTCGCCGCTGATTACGCGGATGCCGGCTTCCTGGCCCTGCTGCGCGACACCGCCCGCCGCTGGTACGGCGCCGACCGCGACGCCCCCGCCTGGGGCGAGCCTTCGGGGGACGATTTCCTCTCCGGCACGCTGATCGAGGCGGAGGCGATGCGCCGCCTGCTGCCGCCGGAGGAGTTCGCCCCCTGGTGCCGCGCCTTCCTGCCGCGCCTGGCGCAGCGCGAGCCGGCGGCGCTCTTCACCCCCGCCACGGTCAGCGACCGCAGCGACGGCAAGATCGCGCATCTGGACGGTCTGAATCTCAGCCGCGCCTGGTGCTGGCGTGGCCTGGGGCAGAAGCGGGCCGCGGAAGCCCATCTGGCGGCCGGCCTGCCGCATGTGGCGGGCGACTACATGGGCGAGCACTGGCTGGCCAGCTTCGCCGTCCTGGCCCTGGAGGAGGGCGGCGGGTGATGCCCGCCCGCCGGCCCTTCCGCCCCCCCTCCACGCCCCAGAGGACAGGCGGGGGGCAGGGCCGGACGGCCGCGGCGTGCCGTCAGGCGAAGCCGGGCTTCGAGGGCAGGCCGCTCCTCTTGAGCAGGGCGACGACCGGGCAGAGGCCGGTGAAGGAGGCCTGCACCAGATGGGCGCCCATCAAGCCGGTCAGCCAGAGCCACCGGATGTCGTGATAGACTGCCAGGAGCACGCTCCCCAGCACCACGACACCGACGACCAGCAGGATCATCCGTTCGAGGGTCATGTCCGTCTCCTTCATGCCCAGAAGGCCAAATGAAGGCACAGCGACCGTTCCGGATCAACAAGGATTTCCGGCCGGGAGGCCGCCAGGGGCCACCCGGCCCCCGGCAGCGGCCGAAGGAGGGCCGGGGGAAGCCGCGCTTCCCCCGGACGCGTCACTCCGCCGCCTGGGCGTAATCCTCCAGCGGCGCGCAGGTGCAGACCAGGTTGCGGTCGCCATAGACGTTGTCCACCCGCTTCACGGGGGGCCAATACTTGTGGGCGGCCACATAGGGCAGCGGGAAGGCCGCCTCCTGCCGGCTGTAGGGGTGCGTCCACTCCGTGGCGGCGATCTCGCCGGCGGTGTGGGGCGCATTCTTCAGCGGGTTGTCGGCGCGGTCCATGCGGCCCTGCTCCACGGCGCGAATTTCGCCACGGATGGCGATCATCGCGTCGCAAAACCGGTCCAGCTCCGCCTTGGTCTCGCTCTCGGTGGGCTCCACCATCAGCGTGCCGGCCACCGGCCAGGACATGGTCGGCGCGTGGAAGCCATAGTCCTGCAGGCGCTTGGCGATGTCCTCGACCAGCACGCCGCCGCCCTGCTGGAAGCCGCGGCAGTCCAGGATGCACTCATGCGCCACCATGCCGCGCGCGCCCTTGTAGAGCACGGGGAAGTGCCCCTCCAGCCGCCGCGCGATGTAGTTGGCGTTGAGGATGGCGACCTGCGTGGCGCGCGTCAGCGCCTCCGGCCCCATCATGCGGATGTAGGCGTAGCTGATGGGCAGGATGGAGGCGCTGCCGAAGGGCGCAGCCGAGACGGGGCCATAGCCGGTGGCGGGGCCGGCCTCGGCCAGCAGCGGGTGGTTCGGCAAATGCGGCGCGAGATGCGCGGCCACGCCGATCGGGCCGACGCCCGGGCCCCCGCCGCCATGCGGGATGCAGAAGGTCTTGTGCAGGTTCAGGTGGCAGACATCGGCGCCGATCCGGCCGGGGGCGGTCAGGCCCACCTGCGCGTTCATGTTGGCGCCGTCCATGTAGACCTGCCCGCCGGCCGCGTGCACCGCCTCGCAGATGCGGATGATCTCCTCCTCGAACACGCCATGCGTCGAGGGATAGGTGACCATCAGCGCGGAGAGTTTTTGCGCGTGCTGCGCGATCTTGGCTTCGAGGTCCGCGAGATCGACGTTGCCGTCGCGGTCGCAGCCGACCACCACCACGCGCATCCCCGCCATCACCGCCGAGGCGGGGTTGGTGCCATGCGCCGAGGAGGGGATGAGGCAGATGTCCCGCTGCCCCTCGCCGCGCGCCTTATGATAGGCGCGGATGGCGAGCAGCCCGGCATACTCGCCCTGGCTGCCGGCATTCGGCTGCAACGACACCGCCGCGAAGCCGGTGATGGTGGCGAGCCACCCCTCTAGCCGCCGGATCAGCGCGATGTAGCCCGCCGCTTGGTCGACCGGCGCGAAGGGATGAAGGTTGCCGAAGCCGGGGAAGGTGACCGGGATCATCTCCGCCGTGGCGTTCAGCTTCATCGTGCAGGAACCGAGCGGGATCATGCTGCGGTTCAGCGCGACGTCCTTGTCCTCCAGCGCCTTCAGGTAGCGGAGCATGGCGTGCTCCGCGTGGTGGCTGTTGAACACGTTCGCGGTCAGGAAGTCCGAGCCGCGTGCCAGCGCCTCCGGCACGCCGCCCTGCGGCGAAAGCCCGGCCAGCGCCACCGCCTTGCCGCCCACCTGCGCCAGGATGGCGACCAGCGTCTCCAGCTCGGCGCGGCTCACCGTCTCGTCCAGCGCGATGCCGACGCCGGTGGCGTCGATGCGGCGCAGGTTGAAGCCGCTGGAGAGGGCCTCGGCCATCAGCGCGTCGGCGCGGGCGCCGGCCTCGATGGCGATGGTGTCGAAGAAGGCGTCGTGCCGCAGCGTGAAGCCGGCGCGCATGGCGGCATCGGCCAGCAGCCGCGCCTGGAGCGAGACGCGGCGGGCGATGCGGCGCAGCCCCTCCGGCCCGTGCCACACCGCATACATGCCGGCCATCACCGCCAGCAGCACCTGCGCGGTGCAGATGTTGGAGGTGGCCTTCTCGCGGCGGATATGCTGCTCGCGCGTCTGCAGCGCCAGGCGCATGGCCGGCCGCCCGGCGGCATCGACCGAGACGCCGACGAGACGGCCCGGCATCAACCGCTTGTAGGCATCCTTCACCGCCATGAAGGCAGCGTGCGGGCCGCCATAGCCCATCGGCACGCCGAAGCGCTGGGAGGAGCCGATGACCACATCGGCGCCCATCTCGCCGGGCGGCGTCAGCAGCACCAGCGAGAGCGGGTCGGCGCTCACGATGGCCAGCCCGCCCGCCTTCTGCGCGGCGGCGATCTCGGGGGCGATGTCGCGCACCGCGCCGGTGCTGCCCGGATATTGCAGCACCAGGGCAAACGGCTTCTGCGCCTCACAGGCCGCCGCGACCTCCGCCACCGGCACCACGGCCACCGTCAGCCCCAGCGGCTCGGCGCGGGTCTGGATGACGGCGAGCGTCTGCGGGTGGACATCGGCCGCCACCAGCAGGGTGTGGGAGCGGCCCTTGGTGGCGGCCAGCGCGACCGCCATGGCCTCGGCGGCGGCGGTGGCCTCGTCCAGCAGAGAGGCGTTCGCCACCGGTAGGCCGGTGAGGTCGCAGACCATGGTCTGGAAGTTGACCAGCGCCTCCAGCCGCCCTTGGGCGATCTCGGCCTGGTAGGGCGTGTAGGCCGTGTACCAGCCCGGATTCTCCAGCACGTTGCGCAGGATGACCGGCGGCACATGCGTGCCGTGGTAGCCCAGGCCGATCAGCGAGCGGCGCGGCTGGTTCAGCTCCGAGAGGCCGCGCAGCTCGGCGATGGCCTCCGCCTCCGACACCGGAGGAGGCAGCTGGGAAAAATCCTGGCCGCGGATGGCGGCGGGGACGGTGCGCTCGGCCAGCGCCTCCAGGCTCTCCACCCCCACCGCCTCCAGCATGGCGGCGATCTCCGCCTCGCCGGGGCCGATATGGCGGGCGGCGAAGGCGCCGTGGTCCTCCAGCGCCGCCAGCTCGTCCAGAACCCCGGTCATGCCTGGCTGTCCACGAAGGACTGGTAGGCCCCGGCATCCATCAGCGCGTCGATCTCCGCCGTATCGGCCGGCTCGATCTTGAAGAACCAGCCGCCCTCGGTGGGGGCGGAGTTCACCAGGGAGGGATCGTCCGGCAGGGCGGCGTTGACCTCGACGATCTTGCCCGCGATCGGGGCATAGACGTCGGAGGCCGCCTTCACGCTCTCCACCACGGCGATGGCATCGCCCGCCGCCACCTCGCGCCCCACCTCGGGCAGGTCGACGAACACCACGTCGCCCAGCGCCGTCTGCGCGTGGTCGGTGATGCCGATGGTGGCCACGCCACCCTCCAGCCGCACCCACTCGTGATCCTTGGAGAATTTCAGCTCGGCCATCGGGGCAGGTCCTTATCGGGCGTAACGGTGGGGGACGAAGGGGGTGGCGGCGACGCGGGCGGGCAGAGCCTTGCCGCGCACCATCAGCTCGAGCGCCGTGCCATCGGCGGCGTGCGGGCGGGCGACATAGCCCATGGCGCAGGGGCCGTTCAGCGAGGGGCCGAAGGTGCCGCTGGTCACCTCGCCCACCGTCTCACCCGCCAGGGCGATGGCGGTGTGGGCGCGGGCCGGCTGGCGGCCCTCCGGCAGCAGGCCGACGCGCAGCCGGCGGGGGCCGTTGTCCAGCTCCTCCCGCGCCCGCTCGGCGCCGGGGAAGTCCCATGCCATGCGGCGGCGCTTGCCGATGGTCCAGACCAGCGCGGCCTCGACCGGGCTGGTCGTCTCGTCGATGTCGTTGCCGTAGAGGCAGAGCCCGGCCTCGAGCCGCAGCGAATCCCGCGCCCCCAGCCCGGCCGGCACGGCGCCGGGCAGCGCCAGCAGGGCCTTCGCCAGCGCCTCGGCCCGCTCCGCCGGCACGCTGATCTCGACGCCGTCCTCGCCCGTGTAGCCGCTGCGGCTGACCAGCACGGGGATGCCGGCGATCTCCAGCCGCGCCACGCCCATGAAGGGCAGCGCCGCCACGCCGGGCGCCAGCGTCGCCAGCAGCGGCACCGCCTGCGGGCCCTGGAAGGCCAGCAGCGCGCGGTCCTCCAGCCGGTTGAGGCGCACGCCCGCGGGCAGCACCGCCTCGATGGCGGGCAGGTCCACCTGCTTGCGGCTGGCGTTCACCACCAGGAAGAGGCCGCCCTCGCCCAGATTGGCCACCATGAAATCGTCCAGAATGCCGCCCGATTCGGTGGTCAGCAGCCCGTATTTCTGCCGGCCCGGCTTCAGGATCTGGATGTCGGCCGGCGTCAGGCGCTCCAGCGCGGCGGCCGCGCCCTCGCCCACCAGCTCGGCCTGGCCCATGTGGGAGACGTCGAACAGCGCGGCGCCGGCGCGGGTGGCCAGGTGCTCGGCCAGGATGCCGGCCGGGTACTGCACCGGCATGAGGTAGCCGGCGAAGGGCACCATCTTGCCGCCCAGTTCGCGGTGCAGCGACGCCAGGGGCGTCTCCAGCAGGGGGGTCTCAACCAGGGACTCGGCCACGCAGCCTCCAGCGCCGCGCGAAGGCGGCGGGTCAGGGTTCGTGGCCCCCCTCTGTCCGATGACCTGAGAGATTCAGCGCGGGCGTTGGCGCGCCTTACTCCGTCGGTGCCGAAGCCTGTCTCCAGGCGGCGGGCTTTCCAGAGGTCCCTTCCCCACGCGGCCCTTCTGCCTGAGCGTTTCCGGGGGCCGGTTGCGCCTTCGGCGATGGCAAGCTGCCATTCTCTCCCGCGTGGGATCTGCGGGTGCCGATCCATCTGCCCGAGCGCCCGCCCCGGCGCAAGGGGCGAGAGCGCCGGGCGCGGCGAAATCCTCCCCCCGGCCTCAGCGCGGGCCGCGCGCCCGGTTCAGCGCCAGCTCCTCGGGGCTGAGCACGAAGCCGAGCCAGACCTGCTTGCGCGCCGCCGCCTGCGGGCTGCCGGGGATGCGGACGGTCACCTCCTCCCCCCGGCTCTGGATGCGCGAGACATTGGCCGGGAACTCCACCCGCATGGCATAGGCCTGCCGCGCGAGGATGCGGTTCTCTCCCTCCGCCACCGCCACCATATAGGGGATCTCGGCGGCGCGGCCCGTGGCCGCCGGGCCGCGCTCGGCCGTGAAGGCCGGCGTCAGCGTCACATCCAGCCCAGCCCCTCCGGGCGCGTAGTCGCAGCGCGCCTGGAAGCCGGCGACGGAGGCATTCAGCTCCATGGCCGTCAGGTCCCGCCCGCCCCCGGCGCGGAAGCGCGTCAGGTCCGCGGCATCGGCCAGGATGGCCACGCGCGGGCAGGGCGCCGTCATCTGCGGCAGGGCGCCGCCGCCGCCGCACCCGGCCAGCAGCAGGAGCACGCCGCCCATCGCCGCCATCTTGCCGCTTCGGAGGTTCCGCGCCTTGACCATGCTGCCACTCTTCCTCTTAGTGCCGCGTCCGGATGCCACGGCCCCCTGGCCCGGCACCACCCTGTGAAGCGACCGCCCGTGAACGCCAACGCCCCCATCGGACAGGCCAGCATGACCGTCAAGCCCGCCCTGCATGTCCTGCTCGCCGGCCCGCGCGGCTTCTGCGCCGGTGTGGACCGCGCGATCAAGATCGTCGAGGAATCCCTGCGCCGCTTCGGCGCGCCGGTCTATGTCCGGCACGAGATCGTGCACAACAAGTTCGTCGTGCAGAGCCTGGAGGCGCAGGGCGCCATCTTCGTCGAGGAACTGGACGAGGTGCCGGCCGACGCGCCGGTGGTGTTCAGCGCCCATGGCGTGCCGAAATCCGTGCCCGCCGAGGCGCGGCGGCGCAACATGGTCTATCTCGACGCCACCTGCCCGCTCGTCTCCAAGGTGCACCGCGAGGCGGAGCGCCACGCCGCCGCCGGCCGGCACATCCTGCTGATCGGGCATGCGGGCCACCCGGAGGTGATCGGCACCATGGGCCAGCTGGAGCCCGGCACCGTCACGCTGGTGGAGACGGTGGCCGAGGCCGAGACGGTGCGGCCGCCCGAAGGGCCGCTCGCCTTCACCACCCAGACCACCCTCTCGGTGGACGACACGGCGGAGATCGTGGCCACGCTGGCGGGGCGCTTCCCGCACCTCGTGGGGCCGGCCAAGGAGGATATCTGCTACGCCACCACCAACCGCCAGGCGGCGGTCAAGGCGATCGCGGCGCGGTCCGGGATGGTGGTGGTGGTGGGTGCCCCCAACTCCTCCAACAGCGTGCGGCTGCGCGAGGTGGCGGAGCGCGCCGGCTGCCCGCGCGCCATCATGGTGCAGCGCGGGCGGGAGTTGGACCCGGCCCTGGCTGATGGCGTCGGCACCCTCGGCATCACCGCCGGCGCCAGCGCGCCGGACGTGCTGGTGCAGGAGGTGCTGGAGCGGCTGCGCGAGCGCTTCACCCTCACCGTCGAGGAGGTGGTGGTGGCGGAGGAGAGCGTGGTGTTCAAGCTGCCGGCGGCGCTGGCGAAGTAGCGCGCCGCCCGATCACGGCCCCCGGCAGCAGGACACGCGCCAGAACACACGGTGGAACACGCGGCGGGGGATTGCCGCGGAGGCCGGGGCGCGGCATTGCGCCCTGTGCGGGCCGTGCCCGTGGCGCGCGGCGGGGGTGCCGGCGGGGGTTTCATCAGAGCGGGGCGCCGATGGCGGTCTATACCGAGGTCTCCGACGAGGCGCTGCGCGCGTTCCTCGCCGATTACGATTTGGGCGAGCTGCTCGCCTTCCGCGGCATCGCCGAGGGGGTGGAGAACAGCAACTTCGCGCTGAAGACCAGCGAGGGCGGCGACTTCGTGCTCACCCTCTACGAGAAGCGCGTGGACCCGGCCGAGCTGCCCTGGTTCCTCGGGCTGATGCGCCACCTGGCGGCGCAGGGCGTCTCCTGCCCGCTGCCCGTGGCGGGGCGGGACGGCATCGCGCTGCGCGAGCTGGCCGGGCGGCCGGCGGCCATCTGCACCTTCCTGCCCGGCGTCTGGCCGCGCCGGGTGCGGCAGGAGCATTGCGCGCCGCTGGCCGCCGCGCTGGCGGCGCTGCGCGGCACCGGCGAGGGCTTCCGCGCCGAGCGGCCGAACGGCCTCGGCCCGCGCGCCTGGGCGCCGCTGCTGGAGCGCTGCCGCGCCGGCGGCGACGCGGTGCAGCCCGGCCTCGTGGCCGAGCTGGAGGGGCATCTGGAGGGCATCCTGCGCGACTGGCCGCGCGGCCTGCCGCGCGGGCACATCCATGCCGACCTGTTCCCCGACAACGTGTTCTTCCTGGAGGAGGAGCGCGGCACCCCCCGCGTCTCCGGCCTCATCGACTTCTACTTCGCCTGCACCGACTACCTGGCCTACGACCTGGCGGTATGCCTGAACGCCTGGTGCTTTGAGCCGGACCTCGCCTTCAACGTCACCAAGGCCCGCGCCCTGCTCGGCGCCTACCAGGCGATGCGGCCGCTGAGCGCCGCCGAGCTGGAGGCGCTGCCCGTGCTCTGCCGCGGCGCCGCCATCCGCTTCCTGCTGACGCGCCTGTACGACTGGACGCACACCCCCCCCGGCGCGCTGGTGACGCGCAAGGACCCGCTGGAATATCTCCGCCGCCTGCGCTTCCACGCCGCCGCGCGCGATGTTGGCGCCTATGGCCTCTGACCCCTTCCAGGACACCCCGGCCGAGGCGGCGGAGCGCGTGGTGGAGATCTGGACCGATGGCGGCTGCAAGCCGAACCCCGGCCCGGGCGGCTGGGCGGCCATCCTGCGCTTCGGGAGCGTGGAGAAGGAGCTTTCCGGCTACGACGCCGCCACCACCAACAACCGCATGGAGCTGACCGCCGCCTGCATGGCGCTGGAGGCGCTGAAGCGCCCCTGCACCGTGAAGCTGCACACCGACAGCGAGTATGTGCGCAACGGCATCAGCCGCTGGATCCATGGCTGGGTGCGCAACAACTGGCGCAACGCGGCGAAGGATCCGGTGGCGAATTACGAGCTGTGGCAGCGCCTGCTGGCCGCCGCGAAGCCGCACAAGGTGGAATGGCTCTGGGTGCGCGGCCATGCCGGCGACCCGATGAACGAGCGGGCCGACCAGCTCGCCACCGCCGCCCGCCAGTCGGGCGGGGGCTGAGGTGAGGCCCGGCTTCCCGGCGGGCAGCCTGCTCGCCGCCCTGCTCGGCGGGGAGGCGCCGGTGGAGGCGCGCCGCGCCGCGCGGCGCCTGCGCGCCGAGGGCGCCCCGGCCCTGGCGGCCGATGCCGAGATCGTCGCCCTGGCGGACGGGCTGGCCGGCACCGGGGTGGCGCATTCACCCGCCGTGTTGGACGCGCTGCCGCCGCTGTTCTGGATCGAGGCGCCGGAGGAGATGGCTGGGGCGGAGATGGCTGGGGCGGAGATGGCGGGGACGGAGGTGGCGGGCGCCGCCCCGCTCCGGGGCTGGGTGGTGGAGAAGCGCGGGGACGGCCTCGCCGCGCGCGGCTTCAGCCTCGCCGTCGGAGCGGAGGCGCTGCCGGAGCCGGCGGGCGACACGGCGCTGGCCTTCGGCGGCCATCCCGTGCCGGAGGCGGCTGCGGCCCGCGCGCTGCGCGGCCTGGCCGCCGCCGTGGCGCTGCCGGAGATGCTGGCGCAGATGGGGGAATCCTCCCCCGTCCTGCTGCTGCCGGCCGAGGCGCCGGCGGAGGACGCGCTCCTGCTGCGCGGCCTCCGGCTCTCCGTCGCCCTGGCACGGGATTCGGCGCCCGGCTGAGCGCCACCGGCTGAGCGGCGCCCTCAGCCCGGCCGCAGCAGCGCGGAGCCGGCGCCCAGCGCCGCCCGCGCCGCCTCGTATTCCCGCCGCAGCCGGCCGACCAGCGCCGCGGCCGGCTCCACGGCGGTGACGGCGCCGATCCCCTGCCCCGAGCCCCAGATGTCCTTCCAGGCCTTCTTGCGGTCGGAGGAGAAATCCATGCGCGAGGGGTCGGAGACGGGGAGATCGTCCGGGTCCAGCCCGGCATTGGCGATCGAGCCGCGCAGGTAGTTGCCGTGCACGCCGGTGAAGAGGTTGCTGTAGACGATGTCGCCGGCGCTGCCCTCGACGATCATGCGCTTGTAGGCCTCGGCCGCCCGCGCCTCCTCGGTGGCGATGAAGGCGCTGCCGATATAGGCGAAATCCGCCCCCATGGCCTGCGCCGCCAGGATCGACCGCCCGCTGGCGATGGCGCCCGAGAGGGCGATGGGGCCGTCGAACCAGGCGCGCGTCTCCTGCACCAGCGCGAAGGGGGAGAGGCTGCCGGCATGGCCGCCGGCGCCGGCCGCCACCAGGATCAGCCCGTCCGCGCCCTTGTCGATGGCGCTGTGGGCGAAGCGCTGGTTGATGACGTCGTGCATCACATGCCCGCCATAGGCGTGGACGGCCTCGTTCACCTCGCGCCGGGCGCCGAGCGAGGTGATGATCAGCGGCACGCGGTGCCGCGCGCACAGCGCCAGGTCCTGCTCCAGCCGGTCGTTCGAGCGGTGGACGATGAGGTTGATGGCAAAGGGCGCGGCCGGCGCCCCGGGGTGGGCGGCGTCGTGCGCGTCCAGCCGCTCGCGGATCTCGGCCAGCCATTCGTCGAGCTGCGAGAGCGGCCTTGCGTTCAGCGAGGGCATGCTGCCCACCACCCCGGCGCAGCACTGGGCGACCACCAGATCCGGCACGGAGATGATGAACAGCGGCGAGCCGATCACCGGCAGGGCGAGCCGGCCACGGAGCGAGTCGAGCAGGGTCATGGCAGGAGGATTCCCGGTCAGGTGTGGCACGGCCGATCCTCGCCGAAGAACGCGGCGGCGCCAATGCGCGGAGCTGGCGCGCGGAGTTGGGGCGCGGAGCCGGGGCGCCGGCAACCGGAAGGGAGCAACCAGGAAGGGGCGGCGCGGCTTAGAGAGGGCGGGCGGTGGAAATCCCGGTGCGCGGGAACCCCCCGTGGCTCCGCCGGTAGGTGGGGCATGGCCGGCGACCGGCCGGCACCCGCTCGCATCATCCGGAGGCTTCCTGCATGTCTGAAACCCGACACCGCCCCGTGCTGGTCATCACCGGCGGCTCCTCTGGCATCGGCCGTTGCACGGCGGCGCTGTTTGCGCGGCAGGGCTGGGACGTCGGGCTGATCGCCCGCGGCCGCAACGGGCTGGAATCCGCCCAGGAGGAGGTGCGCCAGGGCGGCGCCCGCACCGCCATCGCCGAGGCCGACGTGTCCGACCCGGCGGCGCTGGAGCAGGCCGCGGCCGCCATCGAGGCGGAGCTGGGCCCGATCGACGCCTGGGTGAACTGCGCCGGGGTCAGCGCCTATGGCCGCTTCATGGACCTGCCCGAGGCGGACTACGAGCGGGTGACGCGCGTCACCTATCTCGGCGTGGTGAACGGCACGCGCGTGGCGCTGCGGCGGATGCTGCCGCGCAACCACGGCAACATCGTCAATGTCGGCTCGGCCGTGGCGCTGCGGGCGGTGCCGATGCAGTCCGCCTATTCCGCCGCCAAGCACGCCGTGGCCGGCTTCACCGAGGCGCTGCGGGCGGAGCTGATCGAGGCGCGCAGCGCGGTGCAGATGGGCATCGTGCACCCGCCCTCGACCAACACGCCCTTCTTCAGCCATGCCGCCTCGCACCTGCCGGAAGGGGGCGTGCCGCGCCCGCCGCCGCCGGTCTACGCGCCGGAGCTGAGCGCGGAGGCGATCCACCTGGCGGTGACGCAGAACCGCCGCTCGGTGCGGGTGGGCGGGCAGACCGCCGCCTTCGGCGTGGCCAATGCCGTGATGCCGGGGGCGCTGGACTGGCTGCTCGGCCATTTCGGCACCACCGCCACCCAGGTGACGCATTCCGACCGCATCGCCGCGCAGCGGGACGAGACGCTGCACCGCCCCTCCTTCCGCGCCTCGCCCGTGCACGGGCCGTTCGGCGGCGAGACGCTGACGCGCAGCGTGCAGATGGCGCTGGCGCGCAACCCGGTGCTCTGCGTCGGCCTCGGCGTGGCGGCGCTGGCCGTGATGGCCTCGATGATGCCGCGCCGCCGCTGAGGGCCGCGAGTTCCAGGGGGCGCCGCCCCCTGGAGCATCAATCCTCGGCCGTCACCAGCCCGTCGGCGATGTCCCGCGCCACCAGCGCCGGGTCGCGCGTGGCGGGGTCGCCCATGCCGCCGCCGCCGGGCAGCTTCAGCAGCAACCGCCGCCCCTTGGGGATGACCTGGAAGCCCTTGGTGCGCAGCAGCGTGCCGTCATCCAGCCCGACCCAGCCCGCCGCGCCGTCGCCGCCGCCATCGCGGCCGCGCGGGGCATTGGCCACGCGGTCGAAAATGGCGTTCACCGCGAACTCCGCCTCGCCCTTGGTGCCGATCTCCATGATCTGGCCGAAGCCGCCGCGGGTGCGGCCCGGCCCGGCGGAATCCGGCCGCAGCTCCTTCTTCCAGAACACCACGGGCGCCACGTTCTCGGTCGCTTCCACCGGCATGGTGCGCACGCCGGAGGGGAAGGCGGTGCCGTCCAGCCCGTCCCGCGCCGGGCGGGCGCCCGTGCCGCCGGAGTTGAAGGTGATGACCTCGAAATCCGGCAGCTCGGCCTCGCCGCCCGAGACCTGGGCGCCGCCGCGCAGCGGCGGGTTCCACAGGCAGGAGGAGCCCTCGGCCGTCACGCGGTCCGGCACCGCCTGGTGCAGGCAGCCCATCATCAGGTCCGGCAGGAGCTGCCCCACCACATGCCGCACACTGACCGGGAAGGGCCGCGGCGCGTTGAGGATGCAGCCCTCGGGGATCTCCATGCGGAAGGGGGCGAGGCTGGCCCAGTTGTTCGGGATCTCGGGCGCCACGACGCATTTGATGCCGAAGCAGGAATAGGCCCGGCAATAGGGCGCCGGCACGTTGATGCCGCGCCCCGAGAGGCCCGAGGTGCCGGCGAAGTCCACCGTGATGTGGTCCTCGTGCAGCGTCATCGACGCCTTCAACGTGACGGGCGCCTCGTAGCCGTCGCTGCGGATGCTGGCGGCGTAGGTGCCGCGCGGCAGCTTGGCGATCTCCGCGATGGTGGCGGCCAGCGAACTGTCAAAAATGTACTCGGCCAGCGGGTCGATGCTGTCCATGCCGAACTCGTCGAGCATCTCGACCAGGCGCTTGATGCCGGCATCGTTGCAGGCGCAGAGGGAATAGACGTCGCCCTCCAGCTCGACCGGCGTGCGGGAGCCCGCGCGGATGAAGTCGAAGAAGGTCTCGTTGGCGCGGCCCTGGTCGAAGCATTTGACGATGGGGATGTACATCCCCTCCTCGAAGACGCTGCGCCCCTCCGGCCCCATGCCGAGGCCGCCCACATCGATGACATGCGCGGTGTTGGCGAAGAGGCCGACGATCTTGCCGTTGCGGAAGGCGGGCGAGACGACGGTGAGGTCGTGCAGGTGGCCGGTGCCGAGCCAGGGGTCGTTGGTGATGTAGTGGTCGCCGGGCTTCATCGTCTCGGCCGGGAACTTGGCCAGGAAGTGGCCGACCGATTCCATCATCGAGTTCACGTGGCCCGGCGTGCCGGTCACGGCCTGGGCCAGCATCCGGCCCTTGAGGTCGAAGATACCGGCGGAGAGGTCGCCCGCCTCGCGCACCGTGGTGCTGAAGGCGGTGCGGATCATGGTCTGCGCCTGCTCCTCCACCACCGCGATCAGGCGGTTCCACTGGATCTGGCGCTGGATCTTCTCGAGGGCGTTCATCGGTTGCGCGTCCATGTCACGCGGCCTCCTTGGTTAGTTCCAGGTATCCGAGGGCATCCATGCGGCAGGTCCAGCCGGGGCCGACCAGGGTGCTGGTCTCCGCCTCGGCGACGATGCAGGGGCCGGGCAGCGTGGCGCCGGGCACCAGATGCTCGCGGTCATACACGGCCCAGTCGGAGACGGTGCCATCGGTGGTGTCGCGCACCGCCTGGGTGCGGATGGGGGCGGGTGCCGCCGCCCCGGCCACCGCGCCGGCGGGCGCCACCTCGGGCAGTACGGTGGCCACCGTCACGGCGAAGGAGAGGATCTCCACGTCGCTGCCCGGCACGGGGCGGTCGTAGAAGCGGGAATACTCGGCATCGTATTCGGCGCGGATGGCGGCGACATCGGCCTCCGTCAGGTCGCGCGCCGGCAGCGCCACCGAGATCTCGTGGCCCTGGCCGACATAGCGCATATAGGCGATGCGCGTCTCGGAGAGCGCCGCGCCGAAGCTGCCCTGCGCCACCACGCCGCGCGCCTCGGCCGACATGGCGGCGAGCAGCCCGTTCACCGCCGCCACGTCGAAGCTGCGGAAGCGCTGGTAGAGGCTCTTCACCACCTCGTAGCCGACCGGCGCGCGCAGGAAGCCGATGGCGCTGCCGACGCCAGCGCCCGAGGGCACCAGCATCCGCGTCACGCCGATCTTCTCCGCCACGCGGTAGCCATGCACCGGCCCGCCGCCGCCGAAGGCGATGATGGCGCGCCCCTCATAGCCCTTGCCGCTCTCGATGGCGTGGACACGGGCGGCGTTGGCCATGTTCTCGTCGACCATCTCGACCACGCCGAGCGCCGCCATCTCCGGCGCCAGCCCGAGCTTCTGGCCGACATGCTCCTCCAGCGCGGCGAGCGCCGGCGGCACCTGGAGTGGGAACTGCCCGCCGGCGAACAGCGCCGGCTCGTAGCGGCCGAGCGCCAGGTTGGCATCCGTCACCGCCGGGTGGCTGCCGCCGCGGCCGTAGCAGGCCGGACCGGGGTCGGCGCCGGCGCTCTCCGGCCCCACCTGGATGCGGCCGAGGCTGTCCACCTGCGCCAGGCTGCCGCCGCCGGCGCCGATCTCCACCATCTCGATGACCGGGATGCGCAGCGGCAGGCCCGAGCCCTTCTTGAAGCGGCCGACGCGCGCCACCTCGAAGCTGCGGCTGGCCTGGGGCTGGAAGCCGTCGATCAGGCAGACCTTGGCGGTGGTGCCGCCCATGTCGAAGGAGAGCACCTTCTCCAGCCCGCGCTGGCGCGCGACGTAAGCCGAGAAGATAGCGCCGCCGGCCGGGCCGGATTCCACGAGACGGATGGGGAAGCGCGCGGCGGTTTCCACCGTGGTCAGGCCACCGCCGGAGAGCATCATGAAGAAGGGGCAGGCGAAGCCGCCCTCGGCCAGCCCCTGTTGCAGACGGCCGAGATAGCTGGCCATCAGCGGCTGTACATAGGCGTTGGCGACGGTGGTGGAGAAGCGCTCCCACTCCCGCATCTCGGGCGAGACCTCGGAGGAGAGGGAGACCCGCACCTCCGGCCATTCCTCGGCCAGGATCTCGGCGGCGCGGCGCTCATGCGCCGGGTTGACGAAGGCGTGCAGGAAGCCGATGGCGACGCTCTCGATGCCCTCGGCCTTCATGAAGGCGATCCGCTCGCGCAGCGCCGCCTCGTCCAGCGGCAGCAGGACCTTGCCTTCGTTGTCCAGCCGCTCCGGCACGGGCAGGCGCCAGCGGCGCGGCACCAGCGGCTCCGGCAGGGCGATGTTCAGGTCGTACTGGTCGTAGCGGGATTCGTTGCCGAGGGCGAGCACGTCGCGGAACCCCTCGGTGGTGAGCAGCGCCGTCCGCGCGCCCTTGCGCTCGATGACGGCATTGGTGGCCAGCGTCGTGCCGTGGATGAACAGCGCCACGTCGGCGGGCTGGATCCCGGCCTTGTCCAGCACCACGCGGATGCCTTCCAGCACGCCCAGCTCCGGCGCGTGCGGGGTGGTGAGCACCTTCGCGGTCCAGCGCTCCCCGCCGCGCTCCAGCGCGAGATCCGTGAAGGTTCCTCCGATGTCGGAGGCCAAACGAGCAGAAGGCATCAGTCCAAACTCTCCCGGTCCGTGGCGGCCGGGGAGTGTTCACCGCTTCAGCGGTGGTGAAAAGCCGTCTTCGGCTTTTAATCGGGTTGGGCTGCCCGCGCCTGCCTCTCCCGCGCGCACTCTCTGGCGAAGCCTGCGGCAGCCAGACAGAAAGAAGATGGGCGCCAACATATATGTTGGCGGGGGAATTCCTTCCCCTGGCCTTGCCCCGTCAGACGGGTTCCTCGCTCCCGAAGGCGACGGGCGGCGTCCACCCCTGCCCCGGAATGGCCGCCATCAGCGCCCTCGTGTACTCGTGCGACGGCCGGGCGAAGACCTCCGCGACGGTGCCGTTCTCCACCACCTCGCCCTCGCGCATCACCGCCACATGGTCGCAGAGCTGCGCCGCCACGCGCAGGTCGTGGGTGATGAAGACGATGGAGAGGCCGAGCTGCACGCGCAGCCGCGCCAGCAGCTTGAGCACCTGGGCCTGGACGGAGACATCGAGCGCCGAGACCGGCTCGTCCGCCACCAGCACGCGCGGCCGCATGGCGAGCGCCCGCGCCAGCCCGATGCGCTGCCGCTGGCCGCCCGAGAATTCGTGCGGGAAGCGGTCCAGCGCCGCGGGGTCGAGCCCCACCAGGGCGAACAGCTCGCGCGCCCGCTCATAGGCCTCGGCCTTGGGCGTGCCGTGGATGATGGGCCCCTGCGCCACCAGTTCGCCCACCCGGCGGCGGGGGTTGAGGCTGGCATAGGGATCCTGGAACACCATCTGCACCTGCGGCGCGGCCTTGCGGAGTTCCTCCCGCGAAAGGGCCAGGCGGTCCTGCCCCTCCAGCCGGATCGCGCCGCCATCCGGGTCCAGCAGCCGGACGATGCAGCGGGCCAGCGTGGACTTGCCCGAGCCGCTCTCGCCCACGATGCCCAGCGTGCCACCACGCGGCAGGCTGAGGGAGACATCCTTCACCGCGTGGGTGACGCGCCGGTTGCGCTTCAGCCAGCCGCCCTTGCGGTAGGTCTTGGAGACGTGGTCGATCTCCAGCACCGCCTCGGCCGAGACGGGCTGCGCCGGCGGCGGCGCCAGCGGCGGCACGGCGGCGACGAGAGCGCGGGTATAGGGGTGCTGCGGCCGGTTCAGCACCTCCTCGGCCGGCCCCTGCTCCACCAGCAGGCCGCGGCGCATCACCGCCACGCGGTCGGCGATATCGGCCACCACGCCGAAATCATGGGTGATGAACAGCACGGCGGTGCCGGTGCGGCGCTGCATGTCGCGGATCAGGTGCAGGATCTGCGCCTGGGTCGTCACGTCGAGCGCGGTGGTCGGCTCGTCGCAGATGAGCAGCTTCGGCTCCAGGGCAAGGGCCATGGCGATCATGGCGCGCTGCCGCTGGCCGCCCGAGAGCTCGTGCGGATAGGCACGCGCGGCGCCCTCAGGGTCGGGGATGCGCACATCCGCCAGCAGCGCCAGCACGCGCCGGTCGATCTCGGCGCCGGAGAGCTGGGTGTGGATGCGGAACATCTCGGCGATCTGGCTGCCGATGCGGCGCAGCGGGTTCAGCGCCGTCATCGGCTCCTGGAACACCATGCCGATGCGCGCGCCGCGCAGCCGGCGCATCTCGGCCGGCGGCAGGGTCAGCAGGTCCCGCCCCTCGAACAGGATGCGCCCCGCCGTGGCGCGCACCCCCTCGGGCAGCAGCCCCATCACCGCGCCGGCGGTGAGCGACTTGCCGGAGCCGCTCTCCCCCACCACGCAGAGGATCTCGTTGGGCGCGAGGCGGAGCGAGACATCCTCCAGCGCGTGCGGGCGGTCGGCGCCCTTGGGCAGGGCGACGGTGAGGCCCTCGATCGAGAGCAGAGTGTTGTCGCTCATCGGCCCTTCAGCCTCGGGTTCAGCGCGTCGTTCAGCCCCTGGCCGACCAGCGAGACGCCGAGCACGGTGAGCAGGATCACCACGCCCGGGATGGCCGAGACATACCATTGCACGCGCAGCACGCCGCGCCCGGCGCCGATCAGGTTGCCCCAGCTCGGCACGTTGGGGTCGGAGAGGTTGAGGAAGGCCAGCGCGCTCTCCAGCAGGATGGCCACCGCCATGATGACGCTGGCATAGACGATGACCGGCGGCAGCGCGTTGGGCAGGATCTCGCGGAAGATGATCTGCGCGTCGCGCATCCCCAGTACGCGGCAGGCCTGCACGAACTCCCGGTTGCGGAGTGTCAGGAACTCGGCCCGCGTCAGCCGCGCCGAGGGCGGCCAGGAGACGATGCCGATGGCGATGGTGACGAAGGTGATGTCCGAGCCGAACACCGCCACCAGCACCAGCAGCAGGATGAAGTTGGGCAGGGTCTGGAACGCCTCGGTGACGCGCATCAGCACGTCGTCCACCCAGCCGCCGTAGAAGCCCGAGATGGCGCCGATGACGATGCCGATGGCGATGGCAATGACCGTGGCGACCAGCCCGATCAGCAGCGAGACGCGGGCGCCGTGGAAGATCTGCGCCGCGATGTCCCGCCCGGTGTTGTCGGTGCCGAGCCAGAAGCGCGGGTTGTCCATCGGCCATTGCAGCGGCCGCCCCGCCAGCGAGAGCGGGTCGCGCGGGAAGACGAAGGGCGCGGAGAGCGCCATGCCGATGACCGCCAGCACCAGCAGCAGGCCGACCACCGCCGCCGGGTTGCGCGCGTAGCGCCTCAGGAATCCGAGCATCCCCTCAGCGCCCCGACGCGATGCGTGGATCGAGCTTGGCGTACAGCATGTCTACGATGAAGTTGATGGCGATGACCAGCAGCGCCGAGACGAAGACGATGCCGAGCAGGGTGTTCACGTCGCGCTGCACCACCGATTCATAGGCCAGCCGCCCGAGGCCGGGCAGCGCGAAGACGCTCTCCACCACCACCGAGCCGCCGAGCATGGTGCCCGCCTGCAGCCCCATCAGCGTGACGCCGGGCAGCAGCGCGTTGCGCAGCACATGGCGCAGCACCACCGCCGTCTCGCCCAGCCCCTTGGCGCGGGCGGTGCGGACGAAATCCAGCGTCAGCACCTCCAGCATCGAGGCGCGCATGATGCGGAGGTAGGTGGCGAGGTAGGTGAGCGCCAGCGTCGCCACCGGCAGGATGAGATGCCAGGCGATGTCCAGCACCCGCGTCAGGCCTGTGTTGCCGCTGCCGATCTGCTCGAAGCCGCCGGCCGGCAGCCAGGCGAGGCGGATGGCGAAGACCACGATGCCCATCATGCCGAACCAGAAGGAGGGGGTGGCGTAGAACACCAGCCCCAGCGTCGAGATCAGCGTGTCCGGCCAGCGGTTAACGCGGCGCGCGGCGAGCACGCCGAGCGCCATGCCGGCGGCGAAGGCGAAGCTCAGCGCGCTCACCATCAGCAGCAACGTCACCGGCAGCCGCTCCAGGATCACCTCGGCCACCGGCTTGCCATAGATGGCGGAGAAGCCGAGGTCGAGCGTCACCAGCCGCAGCAGGTAGCGGCCGAGCTGTACCACCACCGGCGCGTCCAGCCCGTAGAAGGTGCGGAGCTGCTCGGCCATGGCCGGGTCGCCGCCGCCCATCTGGGCGATCAGCGCGTCCACCGTGTCGCCCGGGGCGAGCTGCAGCAACAGGAACAGCCCGACCAGGATCAGCAGCAGGGTCGGCAGGCTGGCCGCCAGCCGGCGCAGCGCGAGCAGCAGGATCTGCATGTCAGGCGGGCAGCAGCCAGGTGTCGTGCCAGTCGCCCGAATCCCAGCGCGGCACGTTGTGGTGGTTCTGCACCCGCTTGCTTGTCGCGGCGTAGAAGGGACGCTCGGTCATCATCCACACCGGCAGCGCGTCATTCACCTCTGCCACGAACTCGGCGTAGAGGGCCTTGCGCTTCGCCGGGTCCAGCTCCGTGGCGGCCTGGTCGATGAGCTGGTCCACCTTGTCCGACTGCCAGCCGAACTGGTTGGTCCAGGGCGAGCCCTTCGGGCTGCCGGAGCGGTACCACACGGTGGTGGAGACCGCCGGATCGCCGCGATACTGGTGCCAGCCCGTCGCGAGGTCGAAGTTCCAGTCGCGATAGACGGCCGAGAGGGCGCCGGCGATGTCGAGCTGCACGATCTCGACGCGGATGCCCACCTGCTGCAGCGACTGCTGGATGAAGGTGGCCAGCAGCGGCACGTCCTCGCCGTTCATGATCGGCACGATCTTCAGGCTGAAGCGGATGCCGCCGGCGCCGCGCCTGAAGCCGGCCTCGTCCAGCAGCTTCTCGGCGCGCGCCTTGTCGTAGGGGTAGGGCACCGGGTTGTTGGGGAAGAATTCCTTCGAGGTGGAGGGAATCGGCCCCGTCGCCCGCTTGCCCAGGCCGTAGAGGAAATTCTCCAGGAAGAAATCCACGTCGATGGCGTGGGCAATGGCCTGACGCACGCGCTTGTCGGAGAGTTCCTTGCGGCGCGTGTTGAACTCCAGCGTGTTGTTGAAGACATTGCCTTCCACGCCGCGCGTCGAGACCTCGAAGCGGTCATCCTGGCGCAGCCGGTCGAGATCGGCCAGCGGCAGGCCGTTGTAGGCGGAGAGCTGCACCGCCCCCGTCTCCAGCGCGGCGGTGGCCGCCGAGCGGTCGGTGATGAAGCGCCACACCACACGATCGAGATAGGGGAAGCCCTGGCGCCAGTAGTTCGGGTTGCGCTCGGCGATGACGTACTGGCCGCGCTGGTACTCGACGAACTTGAAGGGGCCGGTGCCGATCGGCGCCGTGTTGGCCGGGTTCTCCAGCACGTTGCTGCCCTCGAAGACGTGCTTCGGCACCACGTAGCCGAGGTCGCAGGAGGCGCGCAGCAGCAGGTCCAGCGGCATCGGGCGGGAATAGCGGAACACCGCGGTGTGCGCGTCCGGCGTCTCCACGGCATCCAGGTAGAGCTGCAGGGTGGTGCCGTAGTTCAGGTGCTTCTTCCACAGCTCCATGGCGCTGTACTGCACGTCGGCGCTGGTGAAGGGCTTGCCGTCATGCCACTGCACGCCCTCGCGCAGCCGGAAGGTGATGGTCTTGCCGTCCGGCGTCGACTCCCACGCGGTGGCCAGCACCGGCACGATCTTGCCGCCCTCGCCCAGATCGACCAGCGGCTCGATGATCTTGCTGGTGATGATGTAGACGCCGGTGGAGGCCCGCAGCGCCGGGTTCAGGATGCGCTGCTCCGAGCCGACATGCACCGTCAGCACACCGCCGCGGCGGGGCTCCTGGGCAAGGGCGGGGCCAGGCAGGCCAAGGGGCAGGCCGCCGGCCATGGCGGCGAGGCCGGCGCCGGACAGCAGCAGATGGCGGCGGGAGAGGCGCATGGTCTGAAGCTCCGTCGGCTATAATGAACGCAGAACGTCCGCAGGATTCAGGCAACCACTAACGCAAATCGTCGAATTTATCCAGGGTTCGGCGCAGCCTCGGGCTGCGCCTTTCCGCATTGCAGCGAAGGCTGGCCCGAATGATGCGGCTCCGCAAGGGGGCTGTTCCCCCCTACCCCTCAGGCGCCGATGCGGGTGAGCACAGGCTGTGCCGGGGTGGTGGACCAGCCGGCGAGGTCCTCCATCGCGGTGCGATCCAGGATATCGAGCCGGCCCTTCTGGAAGGAGGCCACGCCGTCGCGCCGCAGCGCCGCCAGCGCGCGGTTGGCGTGCTCCACCGAGAGGCCCAGCGCATCGGCCAGATGCGCCTGCTTCAGCGGCAGCGGCGCGCCGGTGCGGTCAGCCCCGCCGCGGCGGGAGAGGCGGCCATGCAGCTCCAGCAGCAGGTGCGCGACGCGCCCCATGGCATCGCGCCGGCCGAGGCTGGTCAGCCGCTCGCGCAGCCGGGCGCGGTCGCGCACCAGCCCGTCGGCATAGGACAGGGCCAGGCCGGGATCGCGGCCCATGAACTCGCAGAGCCGATCCTTGGCCAGCACGCAGAAGCTGGTATCGGTCAGGGCCGAGACCTCGGCGCCGTCCTCGCTGCGTTCCACCAGGTCGCCGGGCAGGTGGAAGTCGAGGATCTGGCGGCGGCCATCCGGCGTCGTGGTCCAGGAGAAGGCCCAGCCGGCATAGAGGGTGAAGACGGAATCGCGGATCGCCTCATTGGCGCGCACCAGCCGCACGGCGGAGCGCACCCGCGCGATCTCGCCCACACGCGCCTGCGGCACCACCCGGAACAGGGCGAAGGGCCTCACGGCACAGGCCGCGCAGGAACCGGGCAGCGGAATAGGGCTGTTCTTGGCGACCATGACGCCGGTTATACGATGCCGACGCACGCGAAACAAAGGCGGAATCGGCCATGGCCGAAGCGGCCGGGAAGCCAGGGCCGGGGAAAGCACCCGCTTCCCCCGGCCGCGCCGGCTACTTCTGCAGGGCCTGCACGATCTGCTGCGTCACCTTCTTGGCGTCGCCAAACAGCATCATGGTGTTGTCGCGGAAGAACAGCTCGTTCTCCACCCCGGCATAGCCGGAGGACATGCCGCGCTTGACGAAGAACACGGTCTTGGCCCGCTCCACGTCCAGGATCGGCATGCCGTAGATGGCGCTGGACTTGTCGGTCTTGGCGGCCGGGTTGGTCACGTCGTTGGCCCCGATCACATAGGCCACGTCGGCCTCGGCGAATTCGGGGTTGATCTCCTCCAGCTCGTGCACCTCGTCATAGGGCACGTTGGCCTCGGCCAGCAGCACGTTCATGTGGCCGGGCATGCGCCCCGCGACGGGGTGGATGGCGTAGGAGACCTCGACGCCCTCCTTCTTCAGCAGGTCGCCCATCTCGCGCAGCACCTGCTGCGCCTGCGCCACCGCCATGCCGTAGCCGGGCACGATGATGATCTTGCCGGCATTCTTCATCAGGTAGGCGGCATCCTCCGGGCTGCCGGCCTTCACCGGCCGCGCCGGCCCGCCGCCCCCCGCGGCCGAGGCCGCCGCCGGGTCGCTGCCGAAGCCGCCCAGCAGCACGTTGACGATGCTGCGGTTCATCCCCTTGCACATGATGTAGGAGAGGATGGCGCCCGAGGCGCCGACCAGCGCGCCGGTGACGATCAGCAGCAGGTTGCCCACCGTGAAGCCGATGCCCGCCGCCGCCCAGCCGGAATAGCTGTTCAGCATCGAGACGACGACCGGCATGTCCGCGCCGCCGATCGGGATGATCAGCAGGAAGCCGAGCCCCAGCGCCAGCAGCGCGATCAGCCAGAACAGCACGCCGCTGCCCGTGGCGATGAAGGCGATGACCAGCACCAGCAGCAGGATGCCGAGGCCGAGGTTCAGCCAGTGCTGCCCCTTGAAGGTGATCGGCGCGCCCGACATCAGCGCCTGCAGCTTGGCGAAGGCGATCAGCGAGCCGGAGAAGGTGATGGCGCCGATGGCCAGCCCCAGCGACATCTCGACCAGGCTGCCGGCCTTGATGTTGCCGGGCACGCCGATGCCGAAGCTCTCCGGGTTGTAGAAGGCGGCGGCCGCCACGAACACGGCGGCCAGGCCCACCAGCGAGTGGAAGGCGGCCACCAGCTGCGGCAACGCCGTCATCTGGATGCGCTGCGCCAGCACCGTGCCGATGCCGCCGCCCAGCACGATGCCGGCCAGGATCAGCACCAGCCCGCCGCCGCCCATGCCGGGCTGCGCCAGCGTCGCCACCACGGCGAGCCCCATGCCCACCATGCCGTAGAGATTGCCCCGCCGGCTGGTCTCGGGGTGGGAGAGGCCGCGCAGCGCCAGGATGAACAGGACGGAGGCGACGAGGTAGGCGAAGGTGGAGAGGGTGTGCGCCACCGGCTCAGCCCTTCTTCTTGAACATGGCGAGCATCCGCCGTGTCACCATGAAGCCGCCGAAGATGTTCACCGAGGCCAGCGTGACGGCCAGGAAGCCGAAGAACTTGGCGGCCCAGGAATCGCCGAGGCCGGTGGCCAGGATGGCCCCCACCACGATGACGGAGGAGATGGCGTTGGTGACGCCCATCAGCGGCGAGTGCAGCGCCGGCGTCACGTTCCACACCACGTAGTAGCCGACGAAGCAGGCCAGCAGGAAGATCGTCAGCAGCAGCAGGAAGGGCTCGGCCGCGGCGGCGCCGTGGGCGATGGCGGGGGCCGCGGCCTCGGCCATCTGCCGGGCCTGGGCGGCCAGCGCCAGCGCCCGCTCGGCGGTGGCGCTGGCCTGGTTGGCAAGGTCGGTCGGGTTCATCTCTCTGGTCCGTCCCTCAGGCCGCGGGCGCCGCGGCAAGCTGCGGGTGCACCACGGCCCCGCCCCGGGTGAGCGTCACGCCGCGGATGATCTCGTCCTCCTGCGGCAGCTTCGGCGCCTTCGCCTCCTTGTCCCAGAAGGTGGAGAGGAAGGTCAGCAGGTTGCGGGCGTAGAGCGCGCTGGCCGCCGCCGGGATGCGGCCGGGCCAGTTGGTGTGGCCCAGGATCTTCACGCCGCCCTCGGTCACGATGGCCTCGCCGGGCCTGGTCAGCGCGCAGTTGCCGCCGGCGTCGGCGGCGATGTCCACCACCACGCTGCCGGGCTTCATGCTCTCCACCATGGCGGCGGTGAGCAGGGTCGGCGCCTTGCGGCCCTGCACCAGCGCGGTGCAGACCACCACGTCGGCCTTGGCCACGGCGGCGGCGATGACCTCCGCCTGCTTCGCGTAGAATTCGGGCGAGAGCTGCTTGGCGTAGCCGCCGGCCGTCTGCGCGGCGCGGCTCTCCTCGTCCTCGTAGCCGACGAAGGCGGCGCCGAGGGACTTGATCTCCTCCTTCGCCGCCGGCCGCACATCGGTGGCCGAGACGCGGCCGCCCAGGCGCCGCGCCGTGGCGATGGCCTGCAGCCCCGCCACGCCCGCGCCCATGATGAACACATTGGCGGCCGGGATGGTGCCCGCCGCCGTCATCAGCATGGGGAAGCCCTTGTCGAAGGCGGCGGCGCCCTCGACCACGGCGCGGTAGCCGGCGAGGTTGGCCTGGGAGGAGAGCACGTCCATGCTCTGCGCGCGGGTGATGCGCGGCAGCAGCTCCATGCTGCACGCCTCCAGCCCGGCCTCGGCATAGGCCTGGGCGCGGGCCGGGTGGGCGACGGCCTCCAGCGTGCCGATCAGCAGGGCGCCGCGCGGGAGCAGGGCCAGCTCGTTCACCTCGCCCTCGCCCGCGCCGAGCGGCGCGCGCACCTTCAGCACGATCTTGGCGCCGGCCAGCGCGGCCGAGGCATCCTGCGCGATCTCGGCCCCGGCCTCGCGGTAGGCGGCGTCGGGGAGGCCGGATGCCAGACCCGCGCCCGTCTCCACCACCACGCCGAGCCCGAGATCGATCAGTTTACGCACGGTTTCCGGCGTGGCCGCGACGCGGGTCTCGCCCGAACGCCGTTCCTTGAGCACCGCGAGGCGCATTCCCCGCCCTCCTCACCTGTTGGGTTGGCGGCGGAGGATGCAGGGCAGGCCACGATGCCGCAAGACATCATGTCATCGGATCAGCCTATCCAACCGGGGCAGGGGACAGGAAGCCGCGCGACTTGTGCCGCTATCCGCCGTAGCGCAGCTGCACCAGGCCCGGCTCGCTCTGCACCACGCGGAGTTGCGGCCCCGCTTCCGAGCCACCCCCCTGCTGCGCCGCCAGCCAGGCCGTGTAGAGCCCCTCCAGCACGGTGGCGAACCAGCTTCCCGCCTCATCCCCCGGGGCACCCACCACCGGCGCGGCATGGTGCGAAAGGCGCAGGCTGCGGTCGGCCTCGTCCAGCGCCACGGAGACATAGCCCCAGGAGAGCTCGGCCAGGGCGGCGTTCATCCGCGCCTCCAGCTCGGCCAGGGTGGTCGCGGCCGGCAGTGGCAGTGCCTGGCCCAGGCGCCCGCCCACCGCGCGCAGGAGCCCGTTGCGGGTGTTGCGGTCGAGATTCGCGTCCAGCGTCTCCAGCAGCGCCCGCAGGAAGCCGCGCCACTGCGCGCTCACATCCCGCCTCGCAAGATAGGCCAATGCCGCCTGATCCATCTGCGTCATGCCTGTCCCTTCGAGCACACCATCTCCGGCTTGGCCCTCCCTGGCCTCACTGGTCGAGCCGATAGCGGGCATACAGCAGACCGCGCGCCTCGCTCCAATCGGCGGATTTGTCGTAACGCAGCGCCGCACCGAGGCGGAGCGCCGGTGTCAGGCTGTATTCCAGATCGCCCCGCACGCCGCCGGCGAAGCCGGTCTGCGACTGCCCGGGATAGAATGCGCTGACAGTGGCATCGGAGGCGGCCTGCGCCTCCAGCCGTGCCTGCGAGGCGGCGTCCGTGGGGAAGTAGGGCGCACGGTCCTCCCGCCAGGAGGCGATGCCGACCGTGCCGCCGATGCGGTAGTGGAAATCTCCCACGCGCGCCCGGTAATCCAGCGGCACCGAGGCACCGAGATAGGATTGCGGGCTGTAATAGCCGCCATGGCCGAGGGTGAAGAGGCGAAGGTTCTTGTCGTAGGCCTGGTAGACGAGATCCAGGCCGGTCACCAGCTCCTCATCCGGCCGGCGGAACAGGGCATGGCTGAGGCCCGCCCCGGCCTCGATGCGGGTGTTGTCGGCGACGCCATCGCCCTCCAGCGTCGAGTAGCCGCCGCCGACATAGAAGTTGGTATCGCCCACGGCGAATTCGAACTGGCCGCGCGCGGTGTTGCGCACCACGCCACCCCAGACCTGCCCGGTGCTGCGGTCCCGCATGCCGGCCCAGGAGAGCATCGTGTCGGTCATGGCGCGGCGCTCGGCCGTCACGCGCAGGCGCAGGCTGTCGGTCAGCGCCGGCGCCACCTCGACGCCGCCCAGCACGTTCTGCTTGCGGAAGCCCAGCGGCGTGGTGCCGACATCGAGCGAGAAGTTCGGCCGCGTGTAGCCCGCGGCGAAGGAGACGCCGGCGGCCGAGGTGTCGGTGGGCGTCACCGCCCGCGCCACCGCCGGGGCGACGGCAACCCCCTGCCCCGGCAGCCGCAGCGCGTTGCTGCCGTAGCGGCGCAGCGTGCCGGTGTCCTGCGCCATGCTGCCGGCATCGATGTTGACGGCCTGCGCCCGCAGCGCCACCCGCCCGCCGAGGCCCGGCATGGCGGTGGAGACCTCCGCCCCCGCGCCGAACTCGGTGAGCTGGTCGAGCCCCGCCTCGCCGGAGCGGGTGCGGAAATTGAAGCCAGGCGTGGCGATCGTCGCCGCCTCCTCCCGCACCTGGGCCAGCTCGCGCTGGATCTGCGCCAGCACCGGATCGGCCGGCGCGGCGGTGGCGAGGCCGCCGGCATAGCCGGAGGCGGCCATTCCGGAGCCGGCGAGGGCGACGCGGCGGAACGGATTCTCCGGCAGGCCGGCCGCGGCGCCGGAGGGGGCGGCGCCGCCCATCCCTGCCGCGCCGGCGGGCGCGCCGGCACCGAGGCCGAGCTGGCTGCGGCGCTGCTCGGCCGCCAGCTCCAGCGCGGCGCGGGCGCGGCGCGGATTGCCGGCGGCGCGGGCCAGCCGCGCCTCCAGCATGGTCAGGCGCGGATCGTTCGGGGCCATGGCGCGGCCATCGGTCAGCAGCGCCTCGGCGCGGGCGTTCTGGCCCAGCGCCAGGGCGGCATCGATGGCGCCGGCACGGGCATCCAGGTTGCGCGGGTCGCGCAGCAGCACCGCCTCGGCGATGCGCTGCGCCTCGCGCGGCTCGCGCGCGCCCTGGTAGAGGCGGGCGAGCGCCAGGTTGGCCTGGGCGTTCTGCGGGTCCTGCCGCAGCGCGGGCACCAGCCGGTCATAGGCGGCGGCCTGGTTGCCCTGCTCGTTCAGCTTGTCGCTGGCGCGGATGGCGACGCCGGCCTGCAGCCCGGCCAGCTGGCGGCGCTCATCGGCGGTCAGGCGCGGGTCCTGGGCGAGTTGCAGGGCCAGCTGGTTGGCGTCCGCCTCCAGTCCGCCTTCCAGCAGCGCGTTGGCCAGGGCGATGCGCCCGGAGGGCGGCGCCGCGCGGTTGACCGCGAGGGCGACGCGTGCCGCCTCCGCCGCGCCGCGCGTGTCTCCCAGCCCCGCCAGCGCCTCCACCACCAGCCGCGGCGTCTCGCCGCTGGGGTCGGGGCGGGCGGCGAGCGCCATCAGCCGGCGCCGCGCCTCCTCCGGCTGGCCGTACTGGGCCGGCTCGGCGGCGGCGGCCACCTGCTGCTGGATGCGCACGCCGCGCAGCAGGCGCGTCTGGTCGGCGCTGCGCAGCCGGTCGGGGATGCGCTCGATCAGGCGGGCGGCATCCTGCACCCGGCCTTCCTCGCCGGCGAAGAGGGCGGCGGCGTGCAGCGCCTCCGGCTTGCCGGTGGCGGCCAGCCGGTCCAGCACCGCGCGGCCCTCCAGCGGCTCCCCCTGGCGGGCCAGGGCACGGGCGAGGTCGAGGGCGATCCAGGGATTGTCCGGGGTGGCCTGCTGCGCGGCCCGCAGCAGCGCCAAGGCGGCCCCCGGGTCGCTGCTGCGGGAGGCCTCGGCGCGCAGCGATTCGGCCCGCTGCGTGGCGACCGTCGAGGCGAAGGCGCCGCCATGCTGCGCGGCGAGCTGCTCGGCCTCGGCGAAGCGGCCCTGCTGCTGCAGCGCGTCGTAGAGCCCGGCCACGGCGTTGTTCAGGTTGGGCCGGCGGGACAGGGCGGCGCGGTAGCGCTGCTCGGCGCCCTGCGGGTCGTTGCGGCGCAGCGCCAGGTCGCCCAGCAGCGCCTCGGCATCGGCGCGCTCGCCGCTCTCGCGGCGGGTGGCGGCCAGCAGCAGCGTCTCCGCCTGCTCGAGCTGGCCACGCTGGATCAGGCCGCGGGCCTGGGTCAGCTCGCTGGTGTAGTTGGCGCCGTCCAGCGCCCGGCCCCATTTGCGGCGGCCCTCCTGCGGGTCGGCGGCGATGGCGGCGGTGAGCAGGCGGCGCGCCTCGGCGGTGCGGCCCTGGCGCAGCCGCACCACGCCCAGCCCGCCGGTGGCGTCCGGGTCGCCCGGGTTCTGCGCCAGCACGCTTTCGAAGGATTGCGAGGCCTCCGCCAGGCGGCCGGCATTCAGCGCCTCGAAGCCGGCGATGCGGGCCTGCCCGACCTCGTCCACCGGCCCGGCGGGGGGGTTGCGCGCCTCCTGCAGGCGCTGGCGCAGCGCCGCGTCATTCGGGTTGGCGCGCAGGTATTCCTCGATGGCGGGGGCGGCGTCGGGGTTCGGCCCCTGCCACAGCAGCGCCTCCCGCCAGGCGGCGCGCGCCGCATCGCCGCTGTCCTGCCGCTCCGCCAGGGCCTGGAGGCGGCGGATGCCCTCGGCGCGGGAGCCCTCGCGGTAGGTCAGGATCTGCGCGTAGGCCAGGGCCAGCCGGGTGTCGTTGGGGCGGCTCTCAGCCAGGCGCTCCATGGCGTTGCGCGCCTCGGCATAGCCTTCCTGCGTGCCGGCCAGGGCCTGGTAGTACTCGACGGCGTAGGCATCGGGCGGGGTGTTGCCGCCGAACATCTGGCGGTAGCGCGCCACCGCCTGGGCCTGCTGGCCGGCCTGCGCCAGCCGCCGCGCCTCGGCCACCGCGCCGGGATCGGCGGTGGCGCCGCGCACCGAGAGGGCGGCATCCGACAGGCGCGGATCGGCGGGCGCGAGCTGGCGGATGCGCGCCAGCAGCCGGTCCGCCTCCGCGCGGTTGCCGTTCTCCGCCTGGGCGGCGGCGGCGGCGGAGAGCGCGTCCACATTGTTGGGCTCGACCGCGAGCACCCGCTCCAGCGTCTGCAGCGCGCGGTCGGGGCGGTTCTGGGCGCGCCAGAAATTGGCCTGCTCCAGCAGGACGCCGATGGCATTGTCCTGCGCGCGCGCCGGGGCAGCGGGCAGCAGGGGCAGGAATGCCGCCGTGACGACCGTGGCCAGGAGGCGGGAGCGGAATCCGGTCATGGCGTCCTGGTCCTCAGACGGCGGGCGGCCCGGCGGCGCAGCAGCCAGTAGGTCGGTATGGCAATGAGCAGGGACGCCAGCAGGGCGAGGCCTAGCAGCATGTCCGGCCGCTTGCCCAGCCAGAACTGCGGCCAGAGATGCAGCGGCAGGTCCCCCAGCGTGTAGCTGGCCGTGGTCTTGAAGGAGGTCACCCGGCCGCCGGAAAGCAGCGCCAGGTCGCCCTGGATCAGCGGCACCAGCGCCGGGTCGCGCAGCGCGCCCAGCATCGCCTCCATCCCCTGCGGGCTGGTGCCGCTGATGGCCACCACCGAGCGGCCGGCGCGCAGCGGGCTCTCGAAGCCCGCGAGCATACCCATCGCCTCGCCGGGGGAGGCCAGCACCGCCTCCATCCGCTGGCGGTCGCGCAGGCGGTCATCGCTGATGAAGAGGTTGCGGAAGCCTTCCAGCGCGCCGGGCAGCGCCATGGTGATGCGGTTGCCCTCCACACGCACCGGCCCGTCCTGCCGCAGCAGCGCAGCCAGCGCCTGCTGGCGGCCGAGCGAGCCCACCACCAGCAGGTCGCGCTCGGCCATCTGCTCCAGCGTGCCGGGGCGGGTGACCTGGATCTGGGTGGCGGCATGGCCGACATTGGCGGCCAGCCGGCCCACCAGCGCCAGGGCGGTGGAAAGCTCCAGCGTGTTGGCGCGGTCGGGCAGCACCAGGGCGGTGGTCGAGAAATCGGCCAGCCGCGTGTAGGGGTAACCGGCGCCGGCGAAGTAGGCGAGGTTCGGCATCTCGGTGAAGCGGTAGGCGCGCGAGAGATCGATGGTGCTGTCCGGGTCGATCGAGGCGCGCACGTCGCCGGGGATGGAGATGCAGTCGCCGCGGTTCAGCGGCCGCATGTCGAAGCGCAGCTGCAGCTCGTTCTGGCCGAACACCAGATAGGGCGGCAGCCCCACCTCGCCCCGGCCGCGGTCGCCGGTGGGGCCGAGGCCGGTCTGCCGCGCCAGCCAGTTCCAGGGCCAGCCCGGCTCCATCTCGCGCAGCGGGAAGGAGTGCAGGTAGAGGTTGTTCAGCGCCACGTCGAGGCGCGAGACCGCCACGTCGGTGATGGGGCCGGGCGGCGCGCGGAAGCGCAGCTCCACCGGCAGGGCGCGGTCGCGCCAGGTGTAGAGGTCGGGGGCGGTGCGGAAGGGGATGGCGATGTTGCCGGGCGCGAAGCCGTAGCTCTGCAGCTCGGACGGATCGACCAGCTCGCCGAAGCGCACGGGGCGGTTGCTGTCGATCCAGCGCGGCGCGTCATAGGGCTGGCGCGCCGCCAGCTCCGGCGGCTGCACCAGGGCGAGCTCGCCCGAGAGCGCCTGCTGGCCGACCGCCAGCGCCTGCGCCGCCGCCACCGCATCGGCGGCGGTGCGCCCGCCCACCACCAGCAGCGTGGCGCCGGGATCGGCCGGGTTCGGCACCACGGCGAGGGTTGGGCCCTCCATCCGCGGCAGGGCCAGGCCGGGCACGGTTTCCTGCCCCGCCACCATCACCATGGCGTTGCCGCGCGGCGGCACGCTGCTGCTGACGGGGAAGTTGGCGCCGCGATAATCGGCCTGCACGGCGAACCACGAGCTGGCGATGGCGGCGGCGCGCACCAGCTCGTTGCCGGCCGTGTCGGGCAGCACCACCGGCAGGGTGAGCGGCTCGCTCCGCAGGCGGCGGTCGAAGAAAGGCTCCGGCAGCCGCGCCAGGTCGCGCGCCAGCGGCAGGCGCTCGACCGTCAGGTGCAGGGTGGAGAGGTCGGAGACGGTGGACCAGAGCAGGCCGGAGAGCGGGTCGTTGCACTCCACCGCGTAGCGGCCGGTGAAGCGGAAGTTCAGCCGGTTGACGTCGGCGAAGTAGACCGGGTTCACCGGGAACTCGAGCGGCCCGAAGGAGGGGCGCGTCCGGTCGGGCGTGATGGTGCCGACGAACTGCTCGTTCAGCGTGATGGCGATCTGGCTCAGCTCGGGGATCAGCGCCGGGCTGGTGGCGCCCTGCAGCACCAGCCGCGCGCCGGTCACCACCTCGTCCGAGCGGATGCCGAACAGCACGCCCTGCAGGTCCGAGGTGCCGCGCAGCTGCATCGGCCCGCCGAGGCCGAGCTGCCGCAGCGTGCGGCTCTGGATGCGGACATTGCCCTGGTCGGGCGGGGTGGCGAAGGGCGCGCCGCCGGGCAGCGGCGCCACTGGGGCGGCCCCCTGCGGCGGGGCAAAGCCGGGCTGCTGGACGAAGCCGGGCTGCTGGACGAAGCCGGGCTGCTGGGCGGAGGCAGGCGGCGGCGCGAAGGAAGGCGCCGCCTGCGGCATGCCGGGCGGCGGCGTCGGCGGCGGTGCCTGAGGCCGCTGCGCCCCGGCCGCGGCGGGCCAGGCGAGGCCCGCGGCCAGCAGCAGCGCGGCGGCCCGGCGCGCCTTGGCCGCATCGGCCGGCCTGGCGGGGGCGCGGCTGCCCTCGGTGCGCGTCTTGGCGGCGCGGCGGTTGCGGCGGGCACGCAACGAGATCTGGCTGTCGCCACGGAACAGGCCGGTGATGCTCACCGCGACCTCCACCAGCGCACGCAGCGGGCGGTCGGGCCGCACATGGTCCCAATCCAGCCAGGCATCGGCGCGGCCGAGCACGACGCGGACAATATTGCCTTCATCCATCAGCCCTTGTGGCTCGAAGCGGGCCTGCAGCCGGCCGTCCTGCCAGCGCAGCACCTCCGCCGGCAGCAGGATGCGCTCCGGCCCGGTGTCGAATTCCAGGTGCAGCCGCGTCTCGCGGGCGATCTCCTCCTGGCTCTCCAGCATCAGCGCGGCGCCGCCCAGCGAGACATCGACGCTCTCGCCCGGCAGGCGCCGGCCATCAGACAGCACGGCGGTGACGGGCAGGCGCGCATGCACGCGGTGGCGCTCCCGCACCTGCCGCCGCTCGCGCCCCACGGCGAGGCCGGCCATGACGGTGACGAGCGACAGCACGACCCAGATGGAGTTCAGCGCGTTGGCCTGGAATTCCAGGCTGGTGAGCGGGTTCGCCGCCATGCCGTAGATGCCGGACAGCAGGCCCAGCACCAGCACGATGGCCAGCACGAAGTTGGCGGCCACGGCGCGCAGGTCGAAATAGCCCTCGTCCAGCGTGCCGCCCTTGTCGGTGACGTTGAACTTGCCCTTCTTCGGGTCGAACAGCGTGGCCAGCACCACCGGCAGCAGGTAGAGCGCCAGCACCGTCTCGTAGATCTCCGACCAGAAGCTGTGCCGCACCTTGCCCTGCAGCCGGCTGTTGGTGCCGATGGAGTGGAAGATATGCGGCCCGGCATAGGCCAGGATCGCCAGCGGCGAGGCGGCGATGATGCTCTGCCCGAACAGCAGGAAGGCCAGCGGCGCGGTGAGGAAGACGAAGCGCGGCAGCGGAAAGAGGAAGTGCCACTGCGCGTTGAGGTAGCAGAGCCGCTGGTATAGCTTCAGCCCCGGCCCCAGCAGCGGGTTGTCGACGCGGAAGATCTGCACCATGCCGCGCGCCCAGCGCATGCGCTGGCCGATATGCGCGATCAGGCGGTCCGTGGCCAGCCCGGCGGCCAGCGGCACGCGCAGATAGGCGGTGCGCCAGCCCAGCCGCTGCATCTTCAGCGAGCAGTGGCAGTCCTCCGTCACCGTCTCGGTCGGCACGCCGCCCACCTCCTCCAGGGCGGTGCGCCGCAGCACGGCGCAGGAGCCGCAGAAGAAGGTCGCGTTCCAGAGGTCGTTGCCCTGCTGCACCAAGCCGTAGAAGAGCAGCCCCTCGTTCGGGATGCTCTTGCCGGAGGCGAGGTTCCGCTCGAACGGATCGGGCGAGTAGAAATGGTGCGGCGTCTGCAGCATGCCGATGCCGCGGTCGCGCACCATCCAGCCGATGGTGAGCTGCAGGAAGGCGCGGGTCGCCACATGGTCGCAGTCGAAGATGACGATGTATTCGCCGTTCGTCTTGGCGGTGGCGTGGTTGATGTTGCCGGCCTTGGCGCCCTTGTTGTCGGGGCGGATCATGTAGCCGCAGCCGATCTCCTCGGCGAACTTGCGGAAATCCTCCCGCCGCCCGTCATCGAGGATGTAGACGTTCAGCTTGTCGCGCGGCCAGTCCATCGCCATGGCGCCGAACACGGCCGGGCGCACCACCTCGAGCGGCTCGTTGTAGCTGGGGATGAAGACGTCGACGACCGGCCACTCTGCCGGGTCCGCCGGCAGGGGCACCGGCTTGCGCTCCAGCGGCCAGAGCTGCTGGAAGTAGGAGAGCAGCAGCGCGATGACGGCATAGATCTCGGCCAGCAGCAGGCCGGTGCCGAGGAAGGTGCCGATGAAGCCGCCATAGTCCAGCGTCTCGGTCAGCCGCCAGTAGAGGTAGCGCAGCGACATCAGGGTGGAGAGCGCCACCAGGAAGAACAGCGCGCCACGCCCCGGAACGCGCGAGACCAGCAGGAACACGAGGAGCCCCGCCCCCGCCAGGGCAAGCTGCTCCATCGGCGCCAGGGGAGAGACCACGAAGATGAAACCCAGGAAGGCCCCGAGGAGCGCCATCGCGCCGCTCATCAGCGGCAGGCGCGCCATCAGCCCGCGGAAACGCCGCATCGCTTTACCACCCTCCCCGCAACAGCCCGGATAGCGGACCGGCGGCGGGAGCCGCGGGCGCCGGCTCGGGCATGACCGGCAACAGCATCTCGATCGCGCGCGCGACGTGGCGAAGATCGCCCGCCGCCGCGCAGGCCGGCGCCACCTCCTGCACCAGGCGCATCTCCGACAGCGCCTCGGCCACCGCCTCGTCGCGGCTGACGGCGCCGAGCAGGCGCGGCCCCAGGTGGCGCGCCACGACCTCCGCCGCGCTGCGCGAGAGGCGCGCGCGCAGATCGACGCCGTTCAGGATGAATTGCAGCCGCCCGGCATAGAGCGCGGCCAGGGTGCCGCCGCCCAGGAAGCGCCCGCTCTCCACCTCGTCCAGTATGGCGGCGCTGATCGCCTCGCTCTGCAGCACCGTCACGATGATGGCGGCCAGCGGCGCGACCACCGCCAGAACCTGGGAGGGGCCGGGCGGCAGGTCGGCCAGCACCAGAAGCTGCGGGTCGGCCAGCATCTCGCGCAGGGGGGCGGCCAGCAGGGCGGGCTCACGCTCCAGCAGGAGGGACTGCTCCAGCACGGCGCGCAGCTCCATGGCGCCATGCGGCAGCAGCAGCACGCCCGATGCGGTGCGGCGGACCTGCGCGCGCCAGTCAGGCCGGCGCGGCAGATCAGCCATGAAGCCGCTCGTATCGTGCAGCGGCACGCCGAAATGCAGGCGCAGCGCGTTCTGCGGGTCCAGGTCCAGGAGCAGGACGGAGCGGCCGCTGCGGCAGAGGGCATCGGCCACATTGGCAGCGAGTGTCGTCTTGCCCACCCCACCCTTGGGGGACGCAAAGGCAATCAATGGCATCGGGCAGGCATCCCTCAGCCCTGATCCGAAGGACGCAGGCCCCCCAGGATTTCCGCCAGCCGGCTGCTGCCCGGCGCCGCGGCCGGCGGGGGCGCCGGCGCCGCCAGGCTGCGCAACAGGCCCGCCAGCGAGGCGGGCGGCGGCGGCGCGGCGGTCAGCGTGGCGAAGGATCCGCCCAGCGCGGCCAGCAGCGATGGCGCGGCGGGCTGCACCGGCGGTGGCGCGGCACTGCCGACCTGCGCCAGCAAGCCGCTCCGTGGTGCCGCCCGGCCGGTTTCCGGGGCGGTGGCCTGCAGGGTGGCCAGCAGCGAAGCAGCACCTCCCAGCGGCGCCGGAGGGGAGGCCGGAGGGAAGACCGGAGCAGACATCGGCGGGAACATCGGCGGCGGCGGCGCCGGCGGCGGCGGTGTGGGAGCCGCGGCGGGCACCGGAGGGACAGGCGCGAAGAGCGGCCGCACGACCGGCGCCGCCGGGCGGGGCTGGAACGCCGCCGCGATGGCCGCCGGATTCACGCCGCCGGCCATGGGCTGCGGCTGCTGGGCCTGCCCCGGCTCCGGCGCCGCCGCAGCGGAGGCGGGGGCGGGGGCGGGCAGCACCTTGCCGAGCGGAAACGGCGTCACCGACGGTTCCGGGGCGGGCGGCACATCGGTTGACACTTCACGCAGGTCGGACATGGAAGAAGCAGGGACCGGGCTTTCTACTCTCAATTTTGTGAGTACGGTCGAAAGCCGGGCCAGGTCCAGAGCCGGTTGCACCTGCGGGGACCGCGCAACCTCTGAATTTCGCGCGGCGTGTTGCGGAAGACACGCCTCATCCGCTTTCACAGGCACAGCCAGAAGCTGTGGCAAGGGAGCCGATTCAGACTCCACGGGCGGCGCCACGGCGGCCAGAATCGCGCCGGGCCTGTCTGACCGCTCCGCGCGGACCGGCTTGTTTCCAAAGGTTTGATACCGGATTCCCGGCATGTTCAGCGCAGTTGCCACACGCGCCACATCGACATCCTGCCCCATATCCGTCCGGCTCCTCCGACCCCGCACAGAATGACCGCTTCGCCCTCCGTGTGGTAGACAGCATTCCTACATATTCAACCGGAATGGTATCGAAATTTGGCAAATTACGTTTTTGCAGACATTGTCAATATTTTTAAGACATTTGAGTAATAATCATCCTGCCGCGGCATGGTGCTGATGCCTCCGGAAGGATATCCAGCCAGCTCCCTCACCCACCGGCCGATCTCCTGCATGCCCGGCGAGGCCGGATAAGGCGCGGTACGGTTGCTGAGCAGATCCACCCAGGCGGGCGGATAGGCATGCGCCGGATCGGCCCAGAACTGGCGGGCCGCCTGCACGGGCGCCTCATCCTCCAGCCCGGCCCAGCACAGGTAGAGGGGGATACGCACCGCATCGTAGGAGAAGCGGCCCGGCCAGCGCGGCGGCAGGCCGAGCGCGCCATCGGCGCGGCGCAGGCTCAGCCAGTCCGGCGGCAGGCTCCAGCGGCCGAAGCGGGCGCGGCGGAGCAGGGCCAGCCCGTCCTGCGCCAGGCGCAGCCAGGCCGGATCGGGCACCGCGCGGGCCAGCACGCCGAGGATGGGAAAGGCATAGTAGGACGGGTTCAGGACCACATGGTCCGCCGCCTCGAAGCCATCGAGCGCGGGCAGCAGCACGGTGCCCCCCGCCACCTCGCGCAGCAGCAGGCGCAGCACGTCCCGCGCGATGGCGGCCCCCGCATCGGTATAGGCCGCCTCCCCCCAGCGCTGCCCGGCCAGCAGCAGGGATGCGGCGATGAACAGGTCGCCATCGGCGGCGTTGTTGCGGTCGGGCACGGGGTTGATGCCGCCCGGCATGTAGCGCCAGGCCAGCAGCCGGTCCTGCGGGCGGGAGAGAACCTGCCGGGTCCAGTTCCAGATGCGGTCGAAATGCACGCGGTCGTCGCAGCGCTCGGCACAATAGAGAGCCCAGCCCTGCCCTTCCGAATGCGAGACGCCCTGGTTGCCGGTGTCCACCACCCGCCCCTCCGGGCGCAGGAAGGCCCGGCGGAAGCGCTGCCAGCCTTCCAGCAGCGGGGCGGGCGGCGGCGCGCCGGGCACCGGCATGGCGGCCAGAGCACCGGCCAGGGGCGCGCCGGCCGTGGAGGCGGTGGCCAGCGCGACCATCAGGGCGCGCCGGGAGAAGGGCGACGGCATGGCCCCGAGAGTTGGGCCACGCCCCTTGCCGATTGGTTACGGCGCCGGCCGCCCCGGCGCCTCGCTGGACGCCGCGCTCAGTCGCCCACCTGCCCCCAGGCGCGTTCGCCCGGCCGCGCCGGGCAGGAGCAGGCCTGGCCGACATAGCCCGGCTGATCGAGCTGGCACATGTAGGGCCCGGCGTAGCAGGCCTGCCCCAGCCGCCCCTCGACGGCCGGCGGGGCATAGGAATAGGCGGGCGGCGGATATGGCGCCGGCACGGGAGCGTAGGGATAGGCGGGATAAGGGTCGGGGTAGGCCGGGTAGGCGGGGCCGATGCCGATCCAGACCCCGCCCCGGGCCAGGGCGGAACCGGCCGGCAGCCCCGCCAGCATCAGGCCCGCCAGGACGAGACCGAGCTTCATGCGCATGACGCAGCACCTCCGGGGCGGCACCGCGCCGTCCAGCCTTTGAGATGGCGCGCCGCCCCCCGCCCCGCCAGCCCTCCCCTTCCCTGCTCCCCCCGGCCTTGCGGGCGCGCGCCGCGTGCCGGCTCAGCCGGCGAGCCAGCCCCGCATCAGGGCCGCAGCCGCCGCGGGCTGCTCCATCGTCGGTAGGTGGCCGGATTGCGCGATGCGCTCCAGCCGCGCGCCGGGGATGCCGGCGGCGATCTCCTCGGCCAGCTCGGGCGGGGTCAGGATGTCCCGCTCCCCCACCGCGACCAGGGTGGGCAGCCGGATCTCCGGCAGCATCGGCCGGGAGTCGGGGCGCTGCAGGATGGCCAGCTGCTGCCGCAGGAAGGCCTCGCGCCCCACCCGGTCGGCCATGGCGCGCACCTCGTGGCCGAGCGGCCCCTCCACCGCGTCGGGGTGCAGCAGGCTGGGCAGCAGCCGGGGCGTGACGCCGCGGAACTGGCCGGTGCGGGTCAGCGCCATCAGGCCCCGGCGGCGGCGCGCCGCCTCCTCCGTGTCGGGGCGGGCGGAGGTGTCGAACAGCGCCAGCCGCGTCACCCGCTCCGGCGCCAGGCGCAGGATCTCGAAGGCGACGTAGCCGCCCATCGACAGCCCGGCCAGGGCGAAGCGCGGCGGCGCTGCCTCCAGCGCGCGCAGCGCCATGCCGCGCAGCGTGTCGTCCTGGGTCAGGTCGGCCACCTGGCACTCGGCCAGGTCGGCCAGGGCCGCGATCGGGTCGCGCCACAGCCGCGCGTCGCACAGCAGGCCGGGCAGCAGCAGCAGGTCGTGTCGGTTCGGCATCACGCTCCTGCTGTTACGCCCCTGGCGCCAAGCCGGCAACCACACCAAATGCGGCAGGGAATGGCTCGGCGGGCGGTGGAAAACCTTGCCAAGCCGGTGCGAGCGGCGCATATGCGGGTCTCGGAGATCCGGAGATTGGCCGCGTGGCTTTCGCGTGGCCGCCCGCACACATCCCGCCGCCTGCCGGCGAAGGAACCGACTGCCCTTGAGCGATCAGCCTGACGTGACCGCGCCCCGCGTGGCCGAAGACGAGCTTTCCGATGCCATGACCAACCCGGCCACGCCCCCCGTGCCGGCCGAAGCCGCCGTGCCGCCCGCCGAGCTGGCCGAGGCCGCTGTCTCGCCCGCCGAGCCGGAGCCGCCGCGCGCCACCTTCGAGGATCTGGGGCTGTCCGAGGCCCTGCTGCGCGGCGTGTCCGAGGCCGGCTACGTGCACCCCACGCCGATCCAGGAGCAGGCCATCCCGGTGGTGCTGATGGGCCGCGACGTGATGGGCTGCGCCCAGACGGGCACCGGCAAGACCGCCAGCTTCGTGCTGCCGATGATGGACATCCTGGCCGGCAGCCGGGCCAAGGCGCGCATGCCGCGCAGCCTGATCCTGGAGCCGACGCGCGAGCTGGCGCTGCAGGTGGCCGAGAACTTCGTCAAGTATGGCCAGCACATGAAGCTGAACCATGCCCTGCTGATCGGCGGCGAGAGCATGTCCGACCAGCGGGACGTGCTGGACAAGGGCGTGGACGTGCTGATCGCGACGCCCGGCCGCCTGCTCGACCTGTTCGACCGCGGCCGCGTCATGCTGGCCGACTGCAAGGTGCTGGTGATCGACGAGGCGGACCGCATGCTGGACATGGGGTTCATCCCCGATGTCGAGCGCATCGTCTCCATGCTGCCGCCGCTGCGCCAGACGCTGTTCTTCAGCGCCACCATGGCGCCCGAGATCCGCAGGCTGGCCGATGCCTTCCTGCAGAACCCCAAGACCATCACCGTCTCCGCCCCCGCCTCGGTGGCCACCACCATCACCGCCGGCCTCGCCCTGGTGCAGCCGCACGACAAGCGCGAGGCGCTGCGCCGGCTGATCCGCAGCGAGGACGTGCAGAACGCGCTGATCTTCTGCAATCGCAAGCGCGACGTGGACATCCTGCACAAGAGCCTGGGCAAGCACGGCTTCGCCGCCGGCGCGCTGCATGGCGACCTGCCGCAGTCCGTGCGCTTCGCGACGCTGGAGAAGTTCAAGGCGGGCGAGCTGCAGCTGCTGGTCTGCTCGGACGTGGCGGCGCGCGGCATCGACATCGGCGGCCTGTCCCACGTCTTCAACTTCGACGTGCCGTTCCGCGACGAGGACTATGTCCACCGCATCGGCCGCACCGGCCGGGCGGGCCGCGAGGGCCGCGCCTACACCATCGCCACCGCCGATGACGTGAAGCTGGTGGAAGCGATCGAGAAGCTGACCGGCAAGCCGATCCCGCGCATCGAGATCCCCGGGCTGGACCCGGTGACGGAGGAGGAGCTGGCCGAGGCCGCCGCCGCGCCGCGTGGCGGGCGTGGCCGTGGCCGGCCCGCCGGCAAGGGCGGCCGTGCCGCCGAGCCGCGCCGGGGCGAGAAGGACCGGGGCGAGAAGGACCGGGGCGAGAGGGACCGGGGCGAGAGGGACCGGGGCGAGAAGGAGCGCGGCGAAAAGGAGATCGTTCGCCGCGGCGCCAATCGCCTGCGCCCCGAGGCGGAGCCGGGCGCCGAGACGCGCGCCGAGCGCGGCCCGAGCCGCGAGGAGGCACGCCCCGCGCGCGAGCGCGAGGAGGCACGCGCTCCGCGCGAGCGGGACGAAGCCCGCATCCCCCGCGAGCGGGACGAGGCACGCATTCCGCGCGACCGGGATGAGGCACGCGCTCCGCGCGAGCGGGATGACGCGCGCGCTCCGCGCGACCGGGACGACCGCCGCCGCGAGCACCGGCGCGAGGACAACCGCCGGGAGCGGGACGATCTGGGCCCGCCGGTGCGCGGCTTCGGCGACATGGTCCCAGCCTTCATGCTCATCCCGATCCCGCGCCCGCAGCGCGATACCGGCGCCGCCGAGTCGCCGGCCGAGCTGGACAGCGAGCGGGGGGCGGAAGCCGCCTGAGACCGAACCGCGCCGCCCGGCCCTCCCGAAGCTACGGGCGGGGCGGGCGGCGGCGATTGCCGCGCGGGGACAACGGGGCCACTCTCCGCCATCGATATCGGCGTCCGGGCCCCATGCGCGCCCACACCGGCTCCAGCAGGGCCGGCACCAGCAGGAGAGAAACCCCATGAATGTCGTGACCCAAGCCGCCAAGCCGAGCTTCGTCTGGGACGACGCCCTGCTGCTGGAAGACCAGCTCTCCGAAGATGAGCGCATGATCCGCGACGCGGCGCGCGACTACTGCCAGGAGAAGCTGTTCCCGCGCGTGCTGGAGGCCAACCGCCACGAGGTCTTCCACCGGGAGATCATGAACGAGTTCGGCGAGATGGGCTTCCTGGGCGCGACACTCGACAGCCATGGCTGCGCCGGCGTCAACTACGTCTCCTACGGGCTGATCGCCCGCGAGGTGGAGCGCGTGGACAGCGGCTACCGCTCCGCCTTCTCGGTTCAGTCCTCGCTGGCGATGTTCCCGATCTGGGCCTATGGCACGGACGCGCTGAAGGACCGGCTGCTGCCGGGGATGCAGAAGGGCGAGCTGGTCGGCTGCTTCGGCCTGACCGAGCCCGATGCCGGCTCCGATCCCTCCTCCATGCGCACCCGCGCCAAGAAGGTGGATGGCGGCTACCTGGTCTCCGGCTCCAAGACCTGGATCACCAACTCCCCGATCGCCGATGTCTTCGTCGTCTGGGCGAAGGACGATGCGGGCGACGTGCGCGGCTTCGTGCTCGAGAAGGGCATGAAGGGCCTGACCGCGCCGAAGATCGAGGGCAAGTTCAGCCTGCGCGCCTCCACCACCGGCATGATCATGATGGAGGAGGTGTTCGTCCCGGAGGAGAACCGGCTGGACGTGAAGGGGCTGAAGGGCCCGTTCTCCTGCCTCAACCGCGCCCGCTACGGCATCGCCTGGGGCGCGCTGGGGGCGGCCGAGTTCTGCTGGCACGCCGCGCGCACCTACACCATGGAGCGCAAGATGTTCGGCCGCCCGCTGGCCAACACCCAGCTCGTCCAGAAGAAGCTGGCCGACATGCAGACCGAGATCACGCTGGGCCTGCAGAGCGTGCTGCGCCTCGGCCGGCTGTTCGACGAGCACCGCGTGGCGCCGGAGATGATCAGCCTCTGCAAGCGCAACAGCTGCGGCAAGGCGCTCGACATCGCCCGCGTGTCGCGTGACATGCACGGCGGCAACGGCATCGCCGACGAGTACCATGTCATCCGCCACGTCATGAACCTCGAGGCGGTGAACACCTACGAGGGCACGCATGACGTGCACGCGCTGATCCTGGGCCGTGCCCAGACCGGCCTGAACGCCTTCGGCTGAACAAAGGGGAGGTCCAGGAACCTCAGGTTCCTGGTCGGGGGTTTCCAAGGGGGGCAAAGCCCCCCTTGTTGCGTTTGAAGGGATGCTGCCGGTGCAAGTGACGATCGAGGCCCTGGGCGCCGCCGGCGATGGCGTGGCCACCGCGCCGGACGGCGCCCGCCTGTTCCTCCCCGGCGTGCTTCCTGGCGAGGTGGTGCGCCCGGAAGGCCCGGTGGTGCTCTCCCCGAGCCCCGAGCGTGTGGCGCCCCCCTGCCCGCATTTCGGCCCCTGCGGCGGCTGCGTGCTGCAGCATTGGGACATCCCCCCCTATGCCGCCTGGAAGCGGGACCGGCTGGCCGAGGCCCTCGCCCGCGCCGGCTTCGAGGATGCGCCGGTGGCCGAGACCCGCGTCACGCCCCCCGCCACCCGCCGCCGGGCCGACCTGGCGCTGCGCCGCCGCCCGGATGGCAGCGTGGTGCTGGGCTTCCACGGCCGCGGCAGCGGCGCCGTGGAGGATCTCTCCACCTGCCATGTGCTGGACCCGGCGCTGGTGGCGCTGTTCGAGCCCCTGCGGGCGCTGCTGCGCGGGCTGCAATCCTTCCGCCGCGAGGGCTCGGCGGTGCTGAACCTGCTGGACACGGGGCCGGACCTGCTGCTGCGGCTGGACGGCGCCCCCGGCGTGCAGGAGCGCACCGCGCTGGCCGCCTTCGCCGCCGCGCAGGGCATCCCGCGCATCGCCGGCGCCGGGCTGAAGGGGGGCGCCACGGAGACGCTGGCGCAGCTTGGCGGGGTGGGCATCGCCTTCGCGGGGGTGAGCGTGGCGCCGCCGCCCGGCGCCTTCCTGCAGGCCACGCCGCAGGGCGAGGCGGCCATCGTCGCGGCGGTGCTGGAGGGCCTGCCGAAGCTCACCGGCAAGGCGCGCATCGCGGAGCTGCATGCCGGGCTTGGCACCCTCTCCTTCCCGCTGGCGGAGCGCGCCCGCGTCGCCGCCTTCGAGGGGGCGCCGGAGGCCGTGGCGGCGCTGGACGCGGCGGCGCGCAAGGCGGGCGGCCGCGTCACTGCCACGCGGCGGGACCTGGCGCGGCAGCCGCTGAGCGCGAAGGAGCTGGAGAGCTTCGCGGCGCTGGTGCTGGACCCGCCCTTCGCCGGCGCGGCCGAGCAGATGCCGGCGCTCGCCCGCAGCGCCCTGCAACGGATCATCTACGTCTCGTGCAATCCCACGGCGCTGACGCGCGACGGCAAGCTGCTGCACGCCGCCGGATGGCGCGTGGCGCAGGCCACGCCGATCGACCAGTTCCTGTGGTCGGCGCAGCTGGAGGCGGTGGTGGTGTTCGAGCGGCCGCGCGCGCGGGGGAAGTAGGCGCTCAGGCGCCGATCTCGCCCCACATCCCCTCGATGTCGCGCAGCATGGCCCGCACCTCGGGCGTGCCGCGCAGATCCACCATGCCGAAGCTGGGCTGGCGCGCCCAGACCACGAACTCGGCATTGGCGAAGACCGGCGTGGTGTCGAGGGCCAGCTCCCGCAGGCGGGGATGGCCGAGGCCAGCCATGGCGCTCTTGCGGACCACGGCCCAGTCCGGCCTCGCTTCCTCCGGCAGCGCCGCCGCGCAGCCTTCCAGGATCGTGCCGAAGGAGGCGGGCGCCAGCACCGTCTCACCCGGCAGCCGGCGCTGGCGGACGAACTCGGCCGTCTCGGCCCAGGCCGCGTCCCCGGCGGGAAAGGCGCGCGGGTCGGGCGCATCCTGGCCGGTGTGCAGGGCGAGGCGGCGCTGCACATCGGCCAGCACCGCCTGCTGGGCGGGCTTCAGCGTCTCGGGCAGGGCGCAGAGGGCGGCCTCGGCCTCGGCCACGCGGGCTTCGTCCAGCAGGCGCTCCGCATGCTCCAGATGCAGGGCGGGCGCGTCGTTGCCCGCCGCCAGAGCGCGGCCCAGCAGCCACATGCCGCTCTCCGGGCCGCTCCGGCGGTCCAGCAGGCCGGCCACCGCCCGCACGTAATCCGGGCAGAGCAGGCGCCGCGCCCGGCGCTGGCGCCGCGCCGCGCCTGCATCCACCCCGCCCTGCCGCACGGCCTCCCGCAGCAGGTCCTCCACCAGCCCGGTGCTGACGGCGAAACGGATGGAATCATGCCGCGAGAAGGGCGTGGGAACGCAGGCCACCGGCCCCGCCTGCGCGATCAGCGCCGCGTGGCTGGCATCCTCGCGGAACAGGGGGTCGAAGAACAGCACGGCCTGGCCGGCGAGATCGCCGGGCACGATCTGCATCCCGTCATGCAGCTCCGGGCGGTGGAAGAGACGGGTGCGACGATGATCGAAATGCCCGACACGGCCGGGCTCGATGGAGAACTGGGGCGAGAAGGCCAGCGTCACGCCGGCCCGCAGGCGGCCGCTGTACTTCAGCGCGGCATAGGCCCCCATGCTGAAGCCATACAGGATCACGCGGCGGTAGCCGGCCAGCAGCCCCTCCAGCCGCGGGAGGATCTGCGCCATGTCCTGCTCGGGAAACCAGCTGGCATGATAATCCGTCAGCCCCAGCAGCGAGACGCCGAAGCGGCCGAGAAAGGACTGCCCCCAGATGGAAGGGCGCTCCTGCCGGGGGGCGAAGGAGACGATCAGCGTCTCGCCCGCCCGCTTCTGGTAGAGGGCCGCCACGCGCCCGGTGTCGAGAAGGATGTCCGGCCTCGCGGCGGGCTGATGCGGCAGGGTTACGCTCGTCACTGACCTCTCCACGCCCTGGCCCCGCCAGGGTCGCGTTCCATCGCGCCCGCATAGCAGAAGCTGGCAAGCGGCGATATCGGCGCCGCCCCCGCCCCTTCGCCGGGCCGGTGGCAGATGGGCTTGACCCGCGCCACGAACAACCCACCCTTCTGCCCGGTGCCCTTTCGGGCATGTGGGAGGTGAGGATGGAACTCGATCGACGCACCCTGTTGCAGGCGGCCGGCGCGCTGGCCATGGCGCCGGCGCTGCTGCGCCTCGGCATGGCCGACGCCCTGGCGCAGGGCGCCGCCGCCCCCGCTGCGGCGGGCGGCACGCAGCAGGCGCCGGGCTTCTACCGCTTCCGCCTCGGCAGCCGGGTGGTGACCGTGGTGCATGACGGCTTCGGCCGCCGGCCGAACCCCACCCAGGGCTTCGTCCGCAATGCCGAGCCCGCTGCCGTGGAGGCCGCGCTGCGCGAGGCCTTCCTGCCCACCGGCCATCTCGACATCCCCTACACCGTGACGGTGCTGGAGACGCCGGACGGCCTCGTGCTGTTCGACACCGGCACGGGCGGGCAGCTCGGCGCCACCGCCGGCAACATCCCGGCCAACATGAAGGCCGCCGGGCTGGACCCGGCCCGCGTCACGCTGATCGTGCTGACGCATTTCCATGGCGACCACATCACCGGCCTGACCGATGCCGAGGGCAAGCCGGTCTTCGCCAATGCCGAGGTCGTGCTGCCCAAGGCGGAATACGATTTCTGGATGGATGAGGGGCAGGCGAGCCGGGCGCCGGAGGCGATGAAGGGCGCCTTCGCCAATGTTCGGAAGCGGCTGGAGCCCTACAAGGCGCGCATCCGGCAGATCGACGGCGCCGGCCAGGTGGTGGCGGGGGTGCAGGCGGTGCCGAGCTTCGGCCACACGCCGGGCCACACCAGCTACCTGCTGGCCGATGGCAACGACCAGGCGATGCTGCTGGGCGACGTGACCAACCGCCCCGAGCTGAACCTGCGCAATCCGGGCTGGCACCTGATCTTCGACATGGACGCGGCGATGGCGGAGGCGACGCGCCGCCGCATGTTCGACCGCGTGGCGACGGACCGCATCCGCTGCATCGGCTACCACTTCCCCTTCCCCGCCAATGGTTACGTGGCGAAGGAGGGAGAGGGCTACCGCTTCGTGCCGGCCACCTGGTCCAGCACGGTGTGACGCCGCCGGGCGGGGAGCAACCGCTCCCCCGCCCGGCGCCAGCCTCAGACGACTTCCAGCGCGACGTCGATATTGCCGCGCGTGGCCTTGGAATAGGGGCACATCTGGTGCGCCGCCTCGACCAGCTCCTGCGCCTGCGCCTTCTCCAGCGCCGGCAGCTTCACCTTGAGCTTCGCGGAAAGCTGGAAGCCGCCTTCCACCTTGTCGATGCCGACATCGCAGGTGACGGTGGCGCCGGTGGTGTCCAGCTTCTTCTGCCGCCCCACCGCATCCACGGCGCTGCCGAAGCAGGCGGCGTAGCCGGCGGCGAAAAGCTGCTCCGGGTTGGTGGCGCCCGCCTTGCCCGGCCCGCCCATCTCCTTGGGGATGGAAAGGTCGTGGCTGATCAGCCCGTCACTGCTGTCCACGTGGCCGTTGCGGCCACCGGTTGCCGTCGCGCTGCCGGTATAGAGAGCCATGCTGTTCCTCCGTTGTCGGTTTCAGCCAGGCCCGCAGATGGGGCGCCGGCTCAGACGTGGAAACTCTCCCCGCACCCACAACGTCCCTTCTCATTCGGATTTGTGAAGGTGAAGCCGGCGGACATCGCCTTCACCTCGTAATCCATGGTGGTGCCGAGCAGGAACAGCGTCGCCTTGCGGTCGACCAGCACGGTCACGCCCTTGTCGGTCACGACCTCGTCGCCGGGGCCGGGCGCATCGGTCCAGCCCAGATCGTAGGCCATGCCGGAGCAGCCCTTGGTCTTGACCGCGATGCGCAGCAGGCGGCCCTGCTGGCCCTTCTCGTAGAGGCCGCGCAGCCGCTCCGCCGCCGTGTCGGAAAGCTGCATCAGCGGCGGCAGGGCACGGCGCGGGCGGGGCTCGGTGGTGGTGCTCATGCCTCGATCCTTCTCGCGCTCAGTACATGTTCAGGGCCAGCCGGGCGTCCTCGCTCATGCGCGAGGGGTCCCAGGGCGGGTCCCAGACGATCTCCACCGCCACATCGGTCACGCCGGGGATGGTGCGGACCATCTCCTCCACCTGCCCCGGCAGCTCCTGCGCCGAGGGGCAGGAAGGGGTGGTCAGCGTCATCTCGACCTTGACGGCGCCGGCCTCGCTCAGCTCGACGGCGTAGATCAGGCCCAGCTCGTAGATGTTGACCGGGATCTCCGGGTCATAGACCTGGGCGATGGCGTTGATCACCGCGTCCTCGGAGACGCGCGGCGCGGTCTCGCCCTCCGGCGTCCAGGCCGCGTGCGCTTCCGTGGTGGCTTCGGGTGCGGGGGTACCGTCACTCACTGCTCGCCTCCTTGTCCGCATTGTCCAGCGCGGCGTTCAGCGTGTGCCAGGCGAGCGTTGCGCACTTTACCCGGCTCGGGAATTCGTGCACGCCGCCCAGCGCCTGCAACCGCTCCATCTCGTCCTCCAGCGCGCCGCCGCAATCGGGGCAGGTGCCGGTCATCGCCAGTTCGCGGAACTTCTCCGCCAGCGCCCGCGCCTCCTCCTGCGTCTTGCCGCGCACCGTCTCGGTCATCAGGCTGGCGCTGGCCATCGAGATGGCGCAGCCTTTGCCCTGGAAGGCGACATCGGCGAGCCGCCCATCGGGGGCCAGCTTCACCCAGAGCTGCATGCGGTCGCCGCACATCGGGTTGTCGCCGCGGCCCTCGCGGTCGGCCTCCTCCAGCCGGCGGAAGTTCCGCGGCTTGCGGCCATGGTCCAGGATGACTTCCTGGTAGAGATCGCGCAGATCGTCGAACATCAGCGGAAGAACTCCCGCGCCTTGCCCAGCGCCTCGGCGAGGTAATCGACCTCTCCCTCGGTGGTGTAGAGACCGAAGGAAGCGCGGCAGGTGCTTTCCACGTTAAATCGTGCGTGCAGCGGCTCGGCGCAATGGCGGCCCGAGCGCACCGCGATCCCCACGCGGTCCAGCAATGTCGCCAGGTCATGGGCGTGCGCGTTGTCGAGCGCGAAGGCGAAGACGCCGCCGCGGTCCTGCGCGTGGCCGATCAGCGTCAGCCCCTCCACCGCCGAGAGGCGGGTCATGGCGCGGTCCACCAGATGGCGCTCATGCGCCTCGATGGCCTCCATGCCGATGCCCTGCACATAATCGATCGCCGCGTGCAGCCCGACCGCCTCGATGATCGGCGGCGTGCCCGCCTCGAACTTGGCCGGCACCGGCGCGGGCAGGAAGCCTTCCAGCGTGACCTCGCTGATCATGTCGCCGCCGCCGAGGAAGGGCGGCATGGCCTCCAGCAGTTCCATCCGCCCCCACAGCACGCCGATCCCGGTGGGGCCGTAGAGCTTGTGGCCGGTGAAGACGTAGAAGTCGCAGCCCAGCGCCTGCACGTCCACGCGCCGGTGCACGGCGGCCTGGGAGCCGTCCAGCAGCAGCTTCGCGCCATGGGCATGCGCCATCTCGGCCAGCCGCGCGGCGGGCGTCACCGTGCCCAGCACGTTGGACATGTGGGTGACGGCCATCAGCCCCACCTTGCTATCGGCCAGCTTGGCCGCGACATCCTCGAGATCCAGCTCGCCCGCATCCGTCACGCGCGCCACGCGCAGCTCGGTGCCATGCGCGGCCTTGAGCATCTGCCAGGGCACTAGGTTGGCGTGGTGCTCCATCTCGGAGATCAGCACCGCCTGCCCCGCCTTCAGCACGCCGCGCCCGTAGCTGTGCGCCACGAGGTTGATGGCGGCGGTGGAGGAGCCGGTGAAGACGATCTCCCGCTCATCCGCCGCGTTCAGGAAGCCGGCGACGGCGCGGCGCGCGCCCTCATAGGCCTCGGTGGCGCTCTCCGAGAGGTGGTAGGCACCGCGATGGACGTTGGCATAGGCCTTCTCCATCATCCGCGTCATGGCCTGGATGACCGCGCGCGGCTTCTGGGCGGAGGCGCCGGAATCGAGGAACACCAGATCCTTGCCGCGCACCTTCTCCGACAGGATCGGGAAATCCTGCCGGATGCGGGCCACGTCGAACGCACCCTGGCCCCTGGGCGCCACCACCCCGTCCATCACGCCGCGTTCCTTTCCCACCAGCCGGCGACCGCCTCGGAGAGCGCGGCCTGCGCGGACTCCTCGGTCACGCCGTCGATCGCCTCCTGCAGGAAGGCCTCGATCAGCATGGAGCGGGCCACGGCGGCGGGGATGCCGCGGGCGCGCAGGTAGAAGAGCTGGTCCTCGTCCAGCTCGCCCACCGTGGCGCCGTGGCTGCACTTCACGTCGTCGGCATAGATCTCGAGCTGCGGCTTGCTGTCGATCTCCGCCTGGTCGGAGAGCAGCAGGGCCTGGTTCATCTGGTAGCCATCGGTGCGCTGGGCGACCTGATGGACGTGGATCTTGCCCTGGAACACGCCGCGCGACCGGCCGGCCAGCACCGTCTTCACCGTCTGGCGGCTCGGGCAGTCCGGCGCCGCGTGGTCGAGGAAGGTGGTGCAGTCACCATGCTGGCCATCGCCCAGCAGCTGCGCGCCGTTCAGGTGCGCCGCCGCCTTCGGCCCCACCAGCGCCACATGCGCCTCGGAGCGGGAGAGGCGGGCGCCGGCATGCAGCAGGAAGCTGTCATAGGTGCCGCCCGCCGCCACGCGGGCGAAGACGGTGGAGAGGTGCAGCCCGGCACGCGCCTCCTGCTGGATGCGCGCATGGGTGATGTGCGCGCCCTCGGCCACCTCGACCTCGAAGACCGGGCTGTGCAGGTAGCGGCTCTCGCCATGGCCCCAGCTGCGCTCGATCAGCACCAGCTTGGCGCCCTCCGCCAGCCGCACCAGGTGGCGCGGATGCGAGGTCACCGGCCGGTCGGCGCGGGTGACGGAAAGCAGCTCGATGACGCCGCCATCCTCGCCCGGCGCCAGCTCGATCAGCGCGCCATCCTCGAACAGGGCGGTGTTCAGCGCCACCAGCGGCAGGTCATCGACCCTCGCCAGGGTGCCGAGGCGCCCCTCCAGCTCCGGCAGGTGCCGGGCCAGGCTGCGCACCGGCACATCCGTGTCCGACAGCTCGGGGCTGAAGCGGCCATCGACGAACACCACCCGCTTCGGCGCGGCGTGGCGCGGCAGCGGCAGGGCGCTCTCCACCGGCGTCAGCGGCTCGCCGAAGCCGGCCTGGGTGAGCGGGGCGAGGTCGGTGTACTTCCACGCCTCCACCCGGCGGGTGGGGAAGCCCTGGGCGCGGAAGGCCTCGGCCGCACCGTCGCGCAGCGCGGCGAGCCAGGGCAGGCCGATGCCGGGCAGGCGGGCGCGCAGCCCCTCATAGCGGTGCAGGAAGCCGGCGGCGCCCGCCTCGCTCAGGCTGTTTTCGACAGAGGCGTTCATGCCGCCTGCACCGAGCCGTAGCCGCTCGCCTCCAGCTGGTGCGCCAGCTCCGGCCCGCCCGTCTGCACGATGCGGCCGCCCATCAGCACATGCACCTTGTCGGGCACGATGTAGTCCAGCAGGCGCTGGTAGTGGGTGATGACCAGCGCCGAGAATTCCGGCCCGCGCATGGCGTTCACGCCATCGGCCACGATCTTGAGCGCGTCGATGTCGAGGCCGGAATCGGTCTCGTCGAGGATGGCGATCTTCGGCTGCAGCAGGGCCATCTGCAGCACCTCGTTGCGCTTCTTCTCGCCGCCGGAGAAGCCGACATTGACGCCGCGCTTCAGCATGTCCTCCGGCATCGACAGCTCCTTCATCCGCGCGCGGGCGGTCTTGAGGAACTGCATCGCGTCCAGCTCCGGCTCGCCCTTGGTGCGGCGCTGCGCGTTCAGCGCGGTGCGCAGGAAGTTGGCGTTGCCGACGCCCGGCAGCTCGACCGGGTACTGGAAGGCCAGGAACAGGCCCGTGGCGGCACGCTCCTCCGGCTCCATGGCCAGCAGGTCCTGGCCGTTGAAGGTGGCGGTGCCGCCGGTGATCTCGTAGCCCTCGCGCCCGGCCAGCACATAGGAGAGGGTGGACTTGCCGGAGCCGTTCGGCCCCATGATGGCGTGCACCTCGCCCTGCGGCACCTCGAGGTCGATCCCCTTCAGGATCTCCTTGCCCTCGATCTCGGCGGTCAGCCCTTCAATCTTCAACATGCTTCTTCCAGTTCCGTCCTCGGCGGGCGGTGGGGAGCCGCCCGTGATATTCCCGCTTGGCGCGCCGCGCCGGATTCCCGTGTGGCCTCAGCCGACCGAGCCCTCGAGGCTGATCTGCAGCAGCTTCTGCGCTTCCACCGCGAACTCCATCGGCAGTTCCTTCAACACCTCGCGGCAGAAGCCATTGACGATGAGCCCGACCGCATCCTCCTCCGACAGGCCGCGCTGGCGGCAGTAGAAGAGCTGGTCCTCGGCGATGCGGCTGGTGGTGGCCTCGTGCTCGGTCTTCGCCGTCATGCAGCGATTCTCGATGTAGGGCACGGTGTGGGCGCCGCACTGGTCGCCGATCAGCAGGCTGTCGCACTGGGTGAAGTTGCGCGCGCCGCTGGCCTTCGGGCTGATCTTCACCAGGCCGCGATAGGTGTTCTGGCCGTAGCCGGCGCTGATGCCCTTCGAGATGATGGTCGAGCGCGTGTTCTTGCCGATATGGAACATCTTGGTGCCCGTATCGGCCTGCTGGCGGTTGTTGGTGATGGCGACGCTGTAGAACTCGCCCACCGAATCATCGCCCTGCAGGATGCAGGAGGGGTACTTCCAGGTGATGGCCGAGCCGGTCTCCACCTGCGTCCAGGAGATCTTGGAGCGCGCGCCGCGGCAGGCGCCGCGCTTGGTGACGAAGTTGTAGATGCCGCCCCGGCCCTCGGCGTCGCCCGGATACCAGTTCTGCACCGTGCTGTACTTGATGGTGGCGTCGTCCATCGCCACCAGCTCGACCACGGCGGCGTGCAGCTGGTTCTCGTCGCGCATCGGCGCCGTGCAGCCCTCGAGGTAGCTCACATGGCTGCCCGCCTCGGCGATGATCAGCGTGCGCTCGAACTGGCCGGTGCTCTTGGCGTTGATGCGGAAATAGGTGGACAGCTCCATCGGGCAGCGCACGCCCTTCGGGATGTAGACGAAGCTGCCATCGGTGAAGACCGCCGAGTTCAGCGCGGCGAAGAAGTTGTCGCCCTGCGGCACCACGGAGCCGAGATACTGCCGCACCAGCTCGGGGTGCTCGCGCACCGCCTCGGAGATGGAGCAGAAGATGATGCCTTCCTTGCCCAGCCGCTCCTTGTAGGAGGTGGCCACCGAGACGCTGTCGAACACCGCGTCCACCGCGATCGGCAGGCGGCCGCCTTCGGCGGGGGTGTCTCCCGCGCCCTCGACGCCGGCCAGGATCGCCTGCTCCTTCAGCGGGATGCCGAGCTTCTCATAGGTGCGCAGCAGCTCGGGATCGACCTCGTCGAGCGACTTCGGCCCGTCCTTCTTCACCGGGGCTGCGTAGTAATAGGCGTCCTGGTAGTCGATCGGCGGGTAGCTCACCGCCGGCCAGCGCGGCTCAACCATGGTCTTCCACAGCGCGAAGGCCTTCAGGCGCCATTCCAGCAGCCATTCCGGCTCTTCCTTCTTGGCCGAGATGAAGCGGACGATGTCCTCGTTCAGCCCCTTCGGGGCGAACTCCATGTCGATCTCGGTCTCGAAGCCGTACTTGTAGGTGCCCTGGGTGACGGAGGCGACGGCGTCGATGGTCTCGGTAACGGCTGGCATGGTCTGGACCCCTTACTCGGCAGGCGGATGGGCAGGCAGGCGGGCCGGCGATGCCGGCGGGGATTTTCGGCCGGTATCCACCGGCGGGAATTTACGGCCGGCTTCGTCCGGCGGGGATTTTCGGCCGGCATCCGCCGGCGGGGATTTTTGACGCGCGACGGTCCGGGGCGCCGCCAGCTCGGCCATAGAGATGGCGGAGAGCGCGGCGCGGATCGCCTCGTTCACCGGGTCCCAGCGGCCGCGCACGGGGCAGATCGTCTCCGTCTCGCAGCAGCCGCTGGCGCCATCGACGCAGGCGGTGAGCGCGATCGGCCCGTCGATGGCGCAGATCACGTCAGAGAGCGGGATGGCGCAGAGCGGGCGGCCCAGGCGGTAGCCGCCGCGCGCGCCGCGCAATCCTTCCACCAGCCCGGCATGGCCCAGCGCCTTCAGCACCTTGGCCACCGTGGGCTCGGCGATGCCGGTGGCGGTGGCGAGGCCGGGCGCGGTCTGCACCCCGCCCTCGGCTTCCAGCCGGGCCAGCACCACGACGGCGTAATCGGTCAGCTTCGACAGCCGCAACACGCGGACCTTCTCCTAAAGCGGACCTGTGTTGTCCGCTTTCGGGCAGATGCGCCCGCGACCCCCGCTTGTCAAGAAGGCGTCATACCGGCCGGTGCCGCCCCTCTTTTCCGCCCGCGCCGGGAGTGCCACGCTGCGGCCCATGACCACCTCCGCCACCCCCTCCCCGCCGCCCGCGGCGCCGCCCGGGCGCCCCGCCCATCCCCGCCACGCCGCCAGCCTGATCCTGTGGCGGCAGGCCGGCGGCGCCGCGCGGGAGGGCACGGTGGAGGTGCTGATGGGCATGCGCGCCGCCGGCCACCGCTTCATGCCCAACCGCCTGGTCTTCCCCGGCGGCCGGGTGGATCTGGCCGACCGCACCGCCCCCGCCGCCACCGAGCTGCGCCCCGACACCCGCGCCGCGCTGGAGCGCCGCGCGCCACCGCGCCTGGCGCGCGCCCTGGCGATCGCCGCCGCGCGCGAACTGGAGGAGGAGACGGGGCTGCGCCTGGGCGGGCCGCTGCCGACGCTGGACCGGCTGCACTATCTCTGCCGCGCCGTGACGCCGGCCCGCAGCCCGATCCGCTTCAACGCCCGCTTCCTGGTGGCGCCGGCCGAGGCGGCGGAGGGCACGCTCTCCGGCTCGGGCGAGCTGGAGCAGCTGGCCTGGCTGCCGCTGGAGGGGGTGCTGGCGCTGCCGGTGGCGCCGATCACCGCGCGGGTGCTGGGCGAGTTCCGCGATTGGCTGGCGATGCCGGAGGCGGCGCGCGCCACCCGGCCGCTGATCTGGTTCCAGGGGCGGGAGAACCGCCGCCTGGAGGTGGCGGCCTGAGAGGGGCCGCCAGCAAGGGCCGAACCCGGCCCGGTGCTCAGAGCGCCGCGAGCACCGCCTCGCCGCTCGACACCTCGAAGGCGCCGGGCTGCTCGACGCCGAGATAGGCCACCTTGCCCTCCTTGGCGACGAGGGCAAAGCGCTGGCAGCGCACCCCGAGGCCGCGCGCCGTCAGGTCCAGTTCCAGGCCGAGCGCCTTGGTGAAGGCAGCTGAGCCATCGGCCAGCATCACCACCGCCTCGCCCACGTCCTGGTCCTTGGCCCAGGCCTGCATCACGAAGGGGTCGTTCACCGCCATGCAGGCGATGGTGTCGACGCCCTTGGCCTTCAGCGCCTCGGCATTCTGCAGGAAGCTCGGCATGTGCTTGGCCGAGCAGGTGGGGGTGAAGGCGCCGGGCACGCCGAACAGCACCACGGTCTTGCCGCCGAACAGGGCCTCGGTGGTCAGCTCGCGGGGGCCTTCCACGGTGGCCTGGGTCAGCGTCAGCGCGGGAATCGACTCACCAACTTGGATCGACATCGGACCGTTCTCCTCTGGGTCTGCGGGCATTTCACGCCGGCGCACCCGCTGTCAACCAAGCCTTCCTCGCCCCGCCTGCGCCGCCACGCCATTCCGTTCGGCCCTGCGCATCGCGATCCTTGCGCGCGCCGCCCCCCGCCGCCATCTTGTTTTCACGATGGCAAGACGTGCACGCGAGGACGAATTCCCGGAAGCTTCCCGCCGGCCCACCACGGGCTGGGGGCGCCCTGGTGGCCTGCAGGCGGAATACCTGGGCGGCCAGCTCCTGGTGGCCATGCCGAGCATGCAGGACCCGCGCTTCGCGCGCGCGGTCATCTGCCTCTGTGCCCACTCGGCCGATGGCGCCATGGGCATCGTGCTGAACAAGCCCCTCGAGAATCTGAGCTTCGAGGAGCTGCTGAAGCAGCTGGAGGTCGAGCCCCTGCCGCCGCACCGGCAGATCCGCCTGCTGGCCGGCGGGCCGGTCGAGGGCGGCCGCGGCTTCGTCCTGCACACCACGGACTGGTCGAGCGAGGGCAGCCTGAAGGTGACCGGCGATCTGGCCCTGACCGCCAGCGTCGATATCCTCAAGGCCATCGCGGGCGGCGGCGGGCCGCGTCAGGGGCTGCTGGCGCTGGGCTATGCCGGCTGGGGACCTGGCCAGCTGGAGGACGAGATCCAGCGCAATGCCTGGCTGAACGTGACGCCCGACGAGACCCTGCTCTTCGAGGGCATGCCGGACGAGAAATGGCGCCAGGCCCTGGCCAAGCTGCGCATCGATCCCCTGCTTCTTTCCGGCACCGCCGGCCACGCCTGAGGTGCCGGCGGCCCGCCCTGCCGCTGGGCGGAATGGCACAGCGTCCGATTGGGTTCCGTCCGCCGGCTGAGCCGTCTTTCCGCGGGGAAAGGCGGTGGCGGCCGCCTCTTCCCGGCTTCCGGCCCTTTCAGCCACGCAGCGCGAGGGGCAAGCTCGAGCCTGGCAATTATTCCTGAGAAGAAATATTTTGTGCGGGGCAAAAATCCCTAACAGCCCCGGAAGATATCGTGTATAAATAAATCACATACTTGTGATCGAAGGGCGCCTCGATGGCCTCCCAGTTCCACCGCACTCCCTCGCGTGCGATCCGCCTGAAGCAGCATGATTGCTTATCCCAAAAGCTCCTGAGCGCTTTTCATCAGGCCTGTGACGAAGGCGATCCTTATTGCGGCCTGATCCTGCTGGAACTCCTGGAAATGGAGTTGCAGGGCATGGCGCCGGGCGAAGCCCGCAACCGTGCGCTGGAAGGCCTCATCATGGCCTATGAGAAGCTGTGGCAGCTCTGCCCCACCGCCCTTCCCTTCGCTGTCCGGAACACCGTTTGCGGCGTGGCCCACTAGGTCGCTTCCCGTCCGCACTGGCTCACGGAATACGCCCCGGATCGTTGTTTTTGCGAGCATCTTCGCCCGGCCTGACGATCCTGTCCGGCCGGGTGAAGATGCTCTAGCCATCCGGCCCCACCTCTTCCGGGCGCCTTGCCCGCGCGGCGATAGCGCGGCAGGAGGTGCGGAGCAGGCGAGCACCCTGCGTGGCTTCCCCGCCCCGTAACAAGCGGCCAAGCCCACTCTCTTCAGCCATGCCTTCCTGTTCCCGGAGAGGCGAGAGCCTGTCCTGGAGAGGCAAGAGGGCGGATCTTCCTGCCCAGGGCCGCGGCATTTGGCCCGGCCCCCGGCCTTCCGGCGCCACCGCACCGGCGGCCTCCTGCTCCCGCCGCGCCATGCTGCCGTCGGGAAGCAGGGCCTGCCGCCAGGACATCCTGGAGGAAGAAGGCCAGCGTCCTGCGCCGTGTCGCGGCCCAGGGCATCAGCCTTTTCCATCCCGTAGCGGACGGCCGACATGAAGGCCCCGGATCAGCAACTTCACCGCCCGAAATGAAGTTCTTAAGAATGGATGATTAACTTAATTTAATCATCGTTTCTTCAATAGAAATTTATGTTTTGTCGCCGATTTTTTGACGATTTACTATAAATTTAAATAAAGACTCTGATGTTTTGCAGAAACACCTTAGAAAAAGGTCTCCTTGGAATTCTTTTCCTAACACTTCACTAAAAGAATTTTCATGTTATACACAGATGGCTGCTGCCAGGAGGAATGTGTTGCCCCTTTCAGCGATTTTGTGGATCAGCTTTCTTGGGTCCGCGCTCGCGCGCCCGCTGGCGCTGCGGCTGGGGCAGCGCGCCGGCTGGGTTCTGGCGATCCTGCCCGCCAGCCTCTTCGGTCTCCTCTGGATCGCCGGCAGCGGCCTTGAAGGCGCCGGGGCCATCGTCGAGGAGGTGGCCTGGGTGCCCAGCCTCGGCATCACGCTCGACCTGCGGCTGGATGGCTTCTCGCGCCTGTTCGGCCTGATGATCACCGGCATCGGCACGCTGGTGACGATCTATGCCGGCGCCTATTTCGCCGACAAGCCGCCCCACAAGGGCGCCAGCTTCCTCGCCCTGATCCTGCTGTTCATGTCCGCCATGCTGGGCACGGTGCTCTCCGACAGCCTGATCGGGCTGTATGTGTTCTGGGAGCTGACCAGCCTCGTCTCCTTCCTGCTGATCGGCTTCGACTCTTACAAGGCCTCGGCCCGCAAGGCGGCGCTGCAGTCGCTCATCGTCACCGCCGGCGGCGGGCTGGCGCTGTTCGCCGGCATCCTGCTGATCGGCATGGAGCTGGGCAGCTTCTCGCTCAGCAACGCCATGCAGAACAGCGCGGCGCTCGCGGCCTCGCCCTGGTGCGGCACCATCATGGTGCTGGTGCTGCTCGGCGCCTTCACCAAGTCGGCGCAGGTGCCCTTCCACTTCTGGCTGCCCAACGCCATGGAGGCGCCGACGCCCGCCTCCGCCTACCTGCACTCCGCCACCATGGTGAAGCTCGGCGTCTATCTGCTGGCACGGTTCGACCTGGCCTTCGCGCAGGTGCCGGCCTTCGGCACGGCGCTGATCGTCTTCGGCGGGCTGACGGTGCTGGTGGCCTCGGTGCGGGCGCTGTCGCGCACCGGCTACAAGGCCGTGCTGGCGCAGTCCACCGTCTCCTCGCTCGGCGTGCTGGTGCTGCTGATCGGGCTGGAGGGGCCGGTGCCGGCCACCGCCACGGTGGGCTTCATGCTGGCCCATGCGCTCTACAAGGCCACGCTGTTCTTCTGCGCCGGCACCGCCATCCACGCCACCGGCCGCACCAGCCTGGTGGAGATCAACGGGCTGCGCCGCGCCCTGCCCGTCACCGCCGTGGCCGCCGCCCTGGCCGCCGTGGCCATGGCAGGCCTGCCCCCCACCTTCAGCTTCATCGCCAAGGAATACCTGTTCGAGGCGCAGCTCGAATCCGGCAGCGGCTGGTTCGCACTCGTCGCGCTGGTGCTGGGCAGCGCGGTGTTCGTCGCCATCGCCGGCATCGTCTCGCTGCGCCCCTTCTTCCTCGGCCGCAGCCGCGAGGGCGCCGTGCACCATGGCGAGACGCCGGGGCTGTTCCTCGGCCCCGCGGTGCTGGCCACGCTGGGGCTGCTGCTGGGCCTGCTGCCCGGCCTCGCCGTGGCGCCGCTGCTGGGGCCGGCGGCCAGCGCGCTCGTCGGCCAGGCGCTGCCCGTCTCCCCCGCCCTCTGGCATGGCCTGACGCCGATGCTGGGGCTGAGCGCGCTCGCCGTGCTGCTCGGCCTCGCGCTCTACCTGCTGTGGCCGCGCCTGCTGGCCCGCCTCGCGCATCTGGATTGGCTGGACCGGCTGCTGGGCGATGCCGGCTACAACCACGCCTTCGAGGGCGTGCTGGCCCTGGCCCGGCGCTGCACCCTGGTGCTGCAGAATGGCGACCAGCGCCGCTACACCGCCACCGTGGTCGGCGCCACGCTGCTCGTCACCGCCGTGGGGCTGGTGCTGGCCGCGCCGCCGCTGGCCATCGACCTCTCGCTGGAAGGGCTGCGCCTGGCGCCGGCGGTGGTGGTGGGGCTGATGGTGGCGGCCGGCTTCGCCGCCACGCGGATGCGCTCGCTGCCGGCGGCGCTGGTGGCGGTCGGCATCGTCGGCTTCGGCTCGGCGCTGCTGTTCCTGCTGAACGGCGCGCCGGACCTCGCCATGACGCAGTTCTCGGTGGAGGCGCTGCTGGTCGTCATCCTGGCGGCGCTGCTGCTGCAACTGCCGATCCGGCCGCCCTCCACCCGCAGCGCCGGGGAGCGGCGGGTGGACGCGCTGCTGGCCGGCGGCTTCGGCCTCGTCACCTTCGCCGCCCTCGCCGCGATGACGGCCGCCCCGCTCGACCTGCGCCTGACCGAGTTCTTCGCCGCGCGCAGCTATCCGGAAGCCTTCGGCCGCAACGTGGTGAACGTCATCCTGGTCGATTTCCGCGCCATCGACACGCTGGGCGAGATCGCCGTCGTCGCCTTCGCCGCCATGGCGGTGTGGGGGCTGCTGGCGCGCCGCGCGAAGGGCAAGGAGCCGACATGAACTCGCTCATCCTCTCCGCCTTCTCGCGCTTCCTGTTCGCGCTGATGCTGGTGGTCTCGCTCTACATCCTCTACCGCGGCCACAACGACCCGGGCGGCGGCTTCGTCGGCGGGCTGATGGCGGCGGCGGGCTTCGCCATCCTGGCGATGGCCGACGGGGTGCAGGCGGCGCGCCGCATGGTGCGCGTCCATCCCGTGGCGCTGATGGGCGCGGGGCTGGTGCTGGCGCTGCTCAGCGGCCTGCCGGGGCTGGTCAACCGCGGCTCCTTCCTGGCGCATTGGTGGTTCCACGCTGGCGACTTCCACAGCGGCACGGCGCTGGCCTTCGACATCGGCGTCTATCTGGCGGTGCTGGGCGGCATCCTCGCCCTGATCCTGCGCTTCTACGAGGAACAGCCCGAGGCATGAACCTGATCTATGCTCTGGCCATCGCGCTGCTGACCGGCTGCGGGGTCCACATGCTGCTCTCGCGGCATGTGGTGCGCATCATCCTCGGCGTCTCGCTGCTCTCGGCGGCGGTGAACCTGGTGATCTTCTATTCGGGCCGCATCTCCTCCACCGTGCCGCCGGTCATCGAGCCGGGCAGCAGCGCATTGTCCGAGGCGGCCGCCAACCCGCTGCCGCAGGCGCTGATCCTCACCGCCATCGTCATCGGCTTCGCGCTCATCGCCTTCGCCGCGGCGCTGGCGCTGCAGGCGCAGCGCTCGATCGGCACGCTGGACAATGCCGGGCTGGACGTCGCCGAATCCCTCGGCACGCCCTTCGACGGGCCGGAGAAGCGCCGGTGAGCGGCATGCTCCTGGCGCAGGCCGTGCTGTGGCCGGTGGCCATCCCGCTGGCCACGGCGGCGCTGGCGGCCTGCTGCTGGCAGCGGCTGGCCGCGCAGCGCGCCATCTCCGCCGCCGGCGTGCTGCTGATGTTCGCCGCCACCCTGCTGCTGCTGTGGCAGGTGCGGGCGGAGGGGGTGCAGGCCGTGCAGTTCGGCGGCTGGGCGGCGCCCTTCGGCGTCAGCTTCGTGGCCGACCGCTTCAGCGCCGCCATGGCCGCCATCACCGGGCTGATGGCCTTCGCCACATGGCTGTTCGGCCAGGCCGACATCCGCCGGCGCGAGGAGCGGGCGGGCTTCCACCCGCTGTTCCACGGCATGCTGGCCGGCGTGAACGGCGCCTTCCTCACCGGCGACATCTTCAACCTCTATGTCTGGTTCGAGGTGATGCTGATCACCGCGATGGGGCTGCTGGTCATCGGCCGCACCCGCGCGCAGCTCGACGGCGTGCTGAAGTACGCCGTCCTCAACCTGTTCTCGACGCTGATCTTCCTGATGGCCGTGGCGCTGCTCTACGGCGTCGCCGGCACGCTCAACATGGCCGACCTCGCGGTGGTGCTGCCGCAGGCCGGGCCGTCGCTGACGCTCACCATCTCGGCGCTGCTGCTGCTCTGCGGCTTCGGCATCAAGGCGGGCTACTTCCCGCTGTTCTTCTGGCTGCCCGCCTCCTACCACACCGCCTCGATCACGGTGGCCGCGATCTTCGCCGGGCTGCTGACCAAGGTCGGCGTCTATGCCTGCTTCCGCGTCTTCACCCTGATCTTCACGGTGGAGGGCAGCGGCCTGCGCGAGATCCTGGCGGTGATGGCGGCCTGCACCATGCTGTTCGGCGTGTTCGGCGCGGCGGTGCAGTGGGATGTGCGCCGCATCCTGTCGTTCCACATCGTCAGCCAGATCGGCTACATGCTGCTGGGGCTGGCGGTGGCGACGCCGGCGGCGCTGGCGGGCGGCATCTTCTACATCATCCACCACATCGTGGTGAAGGCGAACCTGTTCCTGCTGGCGGGCGCCATCCACCGCGCCTCCGGCACCTTCGACCTGCGCCAGAGCGGCGGGCTGATGCGGCGCAGCCCGCTGCTGGCGGCGCTGTTCCTGGTGCCCGCCCTCTCGCTCGGCGGCATCCCGCCGCTCTCCGGCTTCTGGGCCAAGTTCATGGTGATCGACGCCAGCTTCCGCGGCGGCCAGGGCTGGCTGGCGGCCGTGGCGCTGGTGACCGGCATCCTGACCCTCTACTCCATGACCAAGATCTGGATGGAAGCCTTCTGGAAGGACCCGCTGATGCCGCGCCCCACCGCCCGCGCCGTGCCGGCGCCGATGCTGGCGGCCATCGCGCTGCTGGCGGCGGTGACGGTGGCGATCGGCCTGCAGGCGGAGCCCTTCGTGGCCTATGCCCAGTCCGCCGCACAGGCGCTGGTCGAGCCGTCCGACTACATCGCCGCCGTGCTGGGCGCGGTGCCGGCGGAGGGCGGCGCGATGGCGGAGCCGCGCCCATGAGCCTGCGCCTGCTCTCCCCGCCCCGCTTGGCCGGCATGGCGGTGCTCGCGGTGGTGTTCCTGGCGGAGCTGGTGAAGTCCTCAGTCTTCGTCGCCCGGCTCGCCTTCGCGCGCGACCCGCGGATGCGCTCCGGCATCATCGCCTACCCCATCGCGCTGCGGACGGAGTTCGGCACAGCCATGCTGGCCAACCTCATCACGCTGACGCCCGGCACCTGCTCGCTGCATGTCAGCGAGGACCGCCGCACCCTCTATATCCACGCTCTGGACATCACGGCGCCGGAGGAGATCATCGCCGGCATCCGCACCGCCTTTGAAGACAGGATCCGGAGGATCGAAGGATGATGGCCACGCTCTCCTCCCTGTTCGACTGGCTCTCGACGGCGCTCATCCTGCTGCTGATGGTCCCGCTCGGCATGACCTGCGCCCGAATGCTGAACGGCCCCGGCTATGCCGACCGCTTCGTGGCGCTCGACATGCTGACCGGCCTGGCCGTGGCCATCGCCGCGCTGGTCGCCTCCGTCACGCTGCGGCGCGAATTCCTGGACGTGGCCTTCGGCATCTCGCTGATCAGCTTCGTCGCCACCTGCGCCCTGGCCGCCTTCCTGGAGCGCAAGAAGGGGCCACGCGGATGACCACCCTGCTGCTTCTCCTGGCGCTGGCCGCCAAGTTCCTGGGCGTGGTGTTCCTCTTCGCCGCCGCCCTCGGCGTGCTGCGCTTCGCCGACCCGTTCCAGCGCATGCACGCGGCCACCAAGGCCGGCACGCTCGGCGCCGGCTTCGTGATCCTGGGCGTGGTGCTGGAATTGCAGCGGACGGACGCCACGCTGGTCGGGCTCTGCGCCATCCTCTTCCTGCTGCTGACCATCCCCATCTCGGGGCATCTGCTCGGGCGCGCCGCCTTCGTCTCGGGCGCCCTGGCGCCCGGCCTCGACGATGACGGGGCGCTGGCGGCCGAGATCGGCCGGGCCAAGAAGCCGCTGGAGCAGCGTGCCCGCCGCAAGCCCTGACCGCCGGCGCCGCGCCGCTCAGAAGGGCCGGCTGTAGCGCACATAGGGCAGGAGCGCGGCATCGTCCTGCCCGCGGTAGGGCCGGTACCGCCAGGGATCGGTCTCCCCGCCGACCAGGATGCCGTCCCGGTCCGGCTCCTCCGTCATCTCCAGCTCTCCCGAGGCGGCGCAGCCGCCGAGGAGCAGCAGGAGGGCGAGGCATCGAAAGCGTGGCATGGCATCTCGCGATGATGATCCGCGAGGATGTTACGGCGAGGAGCGCGGCGCGTCGGTAACAATAGGTAAGAGGGCCGAGGGATAAGCATATCCATGGCCCCGCCTGTCCGGACTTACCCTTCCCTCTGCGCTCGCACGCAGGCCCAGAAGAGGATGGGCGCAGTCGGAGGCCGGCAAGGCGAGAGATGCTGGCGGGGGGGGGAATGGCGGAGAGGGTGGGATTCGAACCCACGGTACCCTTGCAGGTACTTCGGTTTTCGAGACCGACGCGATCGACCACTCTGCCACCTCTCCGCGGCGCCTCGGTCGTCAGGCGGGCGGGGTATAGAGGGGCTTCACGCCGGACGCAACGCAGACTTGCGGGGAAATTCGTCGAATCCGCCCCGCCGCGTTGACTCCCCCGACCCCCCGGGGCTATACGCCCCTCCTCCCGGCGAGGCCTCGTGTCGCGCCGATGGCCGTTTCTCGGCCGACCATCGTTTCAGATCAGGCCAGTACGGCAGAGCTTTTTCAGGGCGCCCCATGACCTACGCAGTGATCCGCACCGGCGGCAAGCAGTACCGCGTCACCCCGGACGCCGTGCTGATCGTCGAGAAGCTGGAGGCCGAACCCGGCCAGACCATCACCTTCCAGGATGTCCTGGCCATCTCCGGCGAGGCCGGGCTGACGATCGGCGCGCCCATCGTGGCTGGCGCCAGCGTCACCGCCACGGTTGTCGAGCACAAGCGCGGTGACAAGGTCATCATCTTCAAGAAGCGCCGCCGGCAGAACAGCCGCCGCAAGAACGGCCACCGCCAGCACCAGACCGTGCTGCGCATCGCCGGCATCGCCGCGGCCTGAACAGACAGTCTTAGGAGACACCAACCATGGCGCACAAAAAGGCCGGCGGCTCCTCCCGCAACGGGCGCGACTCTGCAGGTAAGCGGCTTGGCGTGAAGAAGTTCGGCGGCGAGCACGTGCTGGCCGGCAACATCATCGTCACCCAGCGCGGCACGAAGATGGTCCCGGGCACCAACGTGCTCGTCGGCCGCACCCACTCGATCCACGCCGCCATCGAGGGCAAGGTGAAGTTCACCCGCCGCGCCGAGGGCCGCGTTCACGTCTCCGTCGAGCCGCTGCCGCAGGCCGCCGAGTAACACGCGCGCCTCCGCGAGCCGGATAGACCGCGAACGGGGGCCGCAAGGCCCCCGTTTTTCGTTGCAAGACCGCATTCCCTCCCCCGGACCACCTCCCCATGAAATTCCTCGACGAAGCCAAGATCTGGGTGAAGGCCGGTGACGGCGGCGATGGCGTCATCGCCTTCCGCCGCGAGAAGTACATCGAGTTCGGCGGCCCCGATGGCGGCAATGGCGGCAAGGGCGGCGACATCATCGTCGAGGCAGTGCCCGGCCTGAACACCCTCATCGACTACCGCTACGCCCAGCACTTCAAGGCCCGCAAGGGCGGCAACGGCGCGGGCTCCGACCGCACCGGCGCGGGCTCCGAGGATGTGGTGCTGAAGGTGCCGGTGGGCACCGTCGTGCTCGACGAGGACAAGGAGACGGTGCTGGCCGACCTGACCGTCGCCGGCCAGCGCGCCACCATCTGCGTGGGCGGCGATGGCGGCCACGGCAACGCGCACTTCAAGACCAGCACCAACCGCGCCCCCCGCCGCGCCGACAAGGGCTACCCCGGCGAGGAGCGCTGGCTCTGGCTGCGGCTGAAGCTGATCGCCGATGCCGGGCTGGTCGGCCTGCCCAATGCCGGCAAGTCCACCTTCCTGTCGGTGGCCAGCGCGGCGCGGCCCAAGATCGCCGACTATCCCTTCACCACGCTAACGCCGCAGCTCGGCGTGGTGCGGCTGAACGCCACCGAGGAATTCGTGCTGGCCGACATCCCCGGCCTGATCGAGGGCGCGCATGAGGGCGCCGGGCTCGGTACCCGCTTCCTTGGCCATGTCGAGCGCTGCGCCGTGCTGCTGCACCTGATCGACGGCAGCCAGCCCGACCCCGTGCGGGCCTACGAGACGGTGCGCGCCGAGCTGGAGGGCTATGGCGGCGGCCTCTCGGAGAAGCCCGAGATCATCGCGCTGAACAAGACCGACGCCATGACGCCGCAGGCCCGCGCCAGCCGCGTGAAGGCGCTGGAGCGCGCCACCGGCCGCCCCGTGCGGCTGATCAGCGGCGCCACCCAGGAGGGCGTGCCCGAGACTCTGCGCGCCCTGGCCGACACCATCTACCGCCACCGCGAGAGCCAGCCCGGATGATTCCCTCCCTCGCCACCGCCCGCCGCGTTGTCGTCAAGATCGGCTCCGCCCTGGTGGTGGACGAGGCGACGGCGGCGCCGCGCGAGGGCTGGATCGCCTCCGTCGCGGCCGATGTGGCGGCGCTGCGCGCGCGCGGCGTCGAGGTGGTGCTGGTCTCCTCCGGCGCCATCGCGCTCGCCCGCCGGGCGCTGGGGCTGACGCGCCGCAAGCTGCGCCTCGAGGAGAAGCAGGCCGCCGCCGCGGTGGGGCAGATCCGCCTGGCCGGCGCCTGGCAGGCCGCCCTCTCGCAGCACGGGCTGAACGCCGCGCAGCTGCTGCTGACGCTGGAGGACAGCGAGGACCGCCGCCGCTACCTCAACGCCCGCGCCACGCTGGGCACGCTGCTCGACCTCGGCTGCGTCCCCGTCATCAACGAGAACGACACGGTGGCCACCGCCGAGATCCGCTTCGGCGACAATGACCGCCTCGCCGCGCGCGTCGCCGAGATGATCCACGCTGACGCGCTGGTGCTGCTCTCCGACATCGACGGCCTCTACACCGCCGACCCGCGCAACGACCCTGCCGCCCGTCACCTGCCCGTGGTGGAGCGCGTGACGGACGAGATCATGGCCATGGGGGGCGAGCCGCCGCCGGGCTATTCTTCGGGCGGCATGCGGACCAAGCTGATCGCGGCGCGCATCGCCAATGGCGCGGGCTGCGCCATGGCCATCGCGCTGGGCAAGCGGGACAACCCGCTGCGCGCGCTGGAGGAAGGGGCGCGCTGCTCCTGGTTCCTGCCTGCGCCGGAGGGGCGCTCGGCGCGCAAGCAGTGGATCGCCGGCAGCCTGGCGCCGCTCGGCGTGCTGCGGGTCGATGCGGGGGCGGCGCGTGCGCTGCGCGCCGGCTCCTCGCTGCTGCCGGCCGGGGTGCGTGGCGTGGAGGGCGAGTTCGGCCGTGGCGACCCGCTCTCCGTGCGGGACGAGGCCGGGCTGGAGCTGGCGCGCGGCCTCTCGGCCTACGACGCCGAGGCGGCCCGCCAGATCGCCGGCTGCCGCTCGGAGGAGATCGAGGCCATCCTGGGCTGGCGCGGGCGGGACGAGATCATCCACCGCGACGACCTGGTCCTTCTCTGACAGAAAAAAGATGAGGGGGTCCGGGGGAGAATTTATTCTCCCCTGGCCTTCCGAGCCCCAAGGAACGCATGACCGTGGACGCGATGACGAACCCGATCCTCCCTGTCGCCCAGGCGGCCCGCGCGGCCGCCACCCGGCTGGCGCGGGCGGACCGACCGTCGAAGGACGCGGCGCTGCGCGCCGCCGCCGCCGCCCTGCGCGCCCGACTGACAGACATCCTGGCCGCCAACGCCGCCGACCTCGCCGCCGCGCCCGACCTCGCCAGTTCCTTCCGCGACCGGCTGACGCTGAACCCGGCGCGGGTGGAGGCGATGGCCCAGGGGCTGGAGGAGATCGCCGCCCTGCCCGACCCGGCGGGCCGCGTGCTGGCCGAGTGGACGCGCCCCAACGGCCTCGTCATCCGCCGCGTGGCGCAGCCGCTCGGCGTCATCGGCATGATCTACGAGAGCCGCCCGAACGTGACGGCCGATGCCGCCGGGCTCTGCCTGAAGGCCGGCTCGGCGGTGCTGCTGCGCGGCGGCAGCGAGGGCGCGCGCTCGGCCGCCGCCATCCATGCCTGCATCGTGGAGGGGCTGCGCGCGGCCGGGCTGCCCGAGGCCGCGGTGCAGATGGCCCCCACCCAGGACCGCGCCTTCGTCGGCGCCATGCTCGGCGCGGCGGGGCTGATCGACCTCATCATCCCGCGCGGCGGCAAGGGGCTGGTGACGCGGGTGATGCAGGAGGCGCGGGTGCCGGTGCTGGCCCATGCCGAGGGGCTGAACCACACCTACATCCACGCCGCCGCCGACCCCACCATGGCGCGCGCCGTGCTGGCCAATGCCAAGATGCGCCGCACCGGCGTCTGCGGCGCCACCGAGACGCTGCTGATCGACGCCGCCATCGCCCCTTCCCTGCTGCCGCTGCTGGTGGAGGATTTGCGCGCGCTGGGCTGCGACTTCCGCGCCGATGAGCGCGCCCGCGCCATCCTCCCCGGCCTGCCACCCGCCACCGAGGCCGATTTCGGCACCGAGTGGCTGGACGCCATCCTCTCCATCGCCGTGGTGGACGGGGTGGAGGACGCGCTGGCGCATATCCGCCGGCATGGCAGCGAGCACACCGAGGCCATCATCACCGAGGATGCGGCGGTGGCCACCCGGTTCCTCGACGGCCTCGACTCCGCCGTCGGCCTCTGGAACGCCTCCACCCAGTTCTGCGACGGCGGCGAGTTCGGCTTCGGCGCCGAGATTGGCATCGCCACGGGGCGGATGCATGCACGCGGGCCGGTCGGGCTGGAGCAGCTCTGCACCTACCGCTACCAGGTGCTGGGCACAGGGCAGACCCGGCCCTGAACCGGCTTCCCTCTCCCGCCGGCCTCGCCGCGCCGGGGCCGCATGGCGACGGGCGGCGGCGGCGCATCGGCCTGCTGGGCGGCAGCTTCAACCCGGCGCATGACGGCCACCGCCACGTGGCCGAGCAGGCGCGCCGCGCGCTGCGGCTGGACCAGGTGTGGCTGCTGGTCTCGCCCGGCAACCCGCTGAAGCCGCGCGCCGGCATGGCGCCCTTCGCGCGGCGGCTGGCCTCGGCCGAGGCCATCGCCGACGGGGTGCGGGTCGTCGCCACCGGGCTGGAGGCGGCGATCGGCCAGCGCTACAGCGCGCGAACCCTGGCCCGGCTGCAACGGTTGTTCCCGCGTGTGCGCTTCGTCTGGATCATCGGCGCGGACAATCTCTGGCAGTTGCCGCGCTGGCGGCGCTGGCGCGCCCTGGCGGCGCGGACGCCGATCGCGGTGCTGCCGCGACCGGGCTGGACGGACCGGGCGCCGAGCGTCGCCGCCGCCAGCACGCTGCGGCGGCACCGCCGGCTGCCAGGGGCGCTGCTGGCGCCAGGCGGCCATCCGCATGCGGGCTGGAGCCTGGTGCCGGCCCGCGAACACCCCGCCAGCGCGACGGCCCTCCGCCGCGCCGGCCACGACATCACAGGGACGGGCTGACAGCCCTCCCGACGGACGGATTGCTGGCCCCCGATGGGGGCCAAGCCCTACAAGACGCGACAAAGCACGACAGGAGGCCGCCATAGCCCGCACCCCGAAGAGCCCGGACGAGACCCGCCGCAAGACCGGCACGGCCTCGCGCACCGGCAGCACCAGCCGCCCCGCCGCCAAGGGCGCCACCCGCAAGCCCGCCCCGGCCAAGGCAGCCGACAGGCCGGCCCGCTCCGGCACGGCTTCGGCGAAGCCCGCCCGTTCCGCCCCGGCCGGCGCCACGCCCGCCCGCGCCAGCAGGTC